>JAEUIK010000628.1 GCA_016793185.1 Planctomycetaceae bacterium
GCCGTTGCAGAATAGCACGCGATTGTTTCGGGTGGCCGGAACCCGCAACTCCGGAGTGAGAATGCCGACCAGGTTCAGCGGATCGGCCGCCGCAATCACGTCGTACTCCGCGTCGACCGGTTCCGCGCGCTGGTCGCGCAACTTGCCGACGGCATCGGGCAGCGCAAACTGCTCGCCGCCGACCCGCGCTACAAACCGCCCTCCGCGAATCTCTCCGCGCGCCTCCAAGCGGCGATAAACAGGAGCCAGATCCTGCCACGCGGGCGCCGCGGATTCGCGGCTCAAGACATCGCGAAACACGACCCCGTACCGCTGCAGCAGCAACCAGGCCCAACGCGTGAGACGTTCCTGCGCCTCGACCGGCCGGGTGAATGGTGGAAAACGGGACCAGCGCCCGCCGGGGGACCGGGGCGAAGCCGTTCGCCGGGCGCGCAGGACCGCACGACGACGACCGGCAGCACCAGTTCCCGTCCGCCGCTCGGCTGCCAGGCGAATTGGTGCGAACGAATCCGCCGTCACCAAACCGAGGGCCGCGAGTTCGCCCAAAGCCTGTTCGAGCTGAGCGGGCAAAAGCTCCGCCGCGGCGCACAGGTCGGCAAAGAAAAGTGCGCCGTGTGCCGCGAGCGCCTCGTAGACTGCGCGCGCGTCGCCACGGGCCTGCGACAGCGTCTCGCGGCGTGCTTCGGGCAAGAGCCAGCCGAGTTCCTTGCGGCTCAGCAGGGACACCGGCACCACCCGCGTCAGGATCGACGAGCTGGTTGCTGCTTCGCGATCGCGCGCCGGCGTCTGCAGTCGCCCCCAACAAACTTCGCCCGCCTGAAACAGCTCGTCGAGCCAGGCTGGATCGTAGTCGGGTATTCGCGTGGGCAAGATGCTCTGTTCCCAAGCGCCGGCCGGCATCTCGAAACCCTGCAGCAAGTCGAGGACTTGCCGCAGTCCCGTCACGCCCAACGGACGCGCAACTCCGCGCACATGATGATGGCGCAGCAGAAAGCGTTGAAAGGCCTGCGGCTCGACGGGCTCGATCTGCTTGCGCAGCCCACTCAAGGTCAGCCGGTGAATGCGCGCCAGCAGGCGACGTTCGCACCACTGCTCGCCGATCAGATCGTCGCAGAAATGGCCGCGAAGCGCGACTCCCTCGCCTTCCAGGCGGGCGAGCGCCACCTCGACCGCAGCGATCGGCAAGCCGAGTTCCGCGGAGATCCGCAGGTTCGTGGTGGGGCCGCTCATGTCGAGCCGCCCGCGCACGAGCACCGCCGTCGCCTCGTCGGACGAAACTGGCCGGGCCAACAATGCCTCCGGTAACGTTACCGGGGGAGACGCCGTCGCATCGGGAAACACCGACGCCAGCGCCGGCCAGCGTTCGGCGGCGACCCAGAGGATCGGGCCCGCGGGGCGAAGCGAGGCTGTCGCCCGCCCTTGGGCGACCAACTGGTCGAAACCATTCGCCCACTCGAGATCGTCGCTGGCCGGAAGTGCTCCCGCCGTCAGCAGCGCATCGTGCAGGTCCTCAGAATTCCTTACCAAGGGCGCCGCCTCGCGCCGCACGAGCTCGACGGCCGCCGGATCGAGCTTACCCAAGTCGCGGACATCCTCGACGCGGATCGACCGCCGCGCAGCGACAGCGCGCGTGCGGCGTTCCTCCAGCGGCGCGTCATCCAGAAACGCATAGGGGCTGGCGTTGAGCAGCTCGTAGCTGAACGGCGACGGTTCGCGCGTATCTCGGGCGACGAGCTCAATCTGCTGCTGCTCGATCCCCCGCAGCACGTCGACCCAGGCAGCGAAATCCATCGCTTCCTGGAGGCAATCTTGGACCGTTTGCCGGGCCAGCGGATGATCCGGCACTTCCAGGTCGCCCGTCCGGTGCTCGAAACAGGCCGACTGCATCGGGAACACGGCGCTCAGCAAGTCATCGGCGCGAAACCGTTGGAGCTGCGGCGGCACCTTTCGCCCGGCGCGCTGGCGGAGCACGGCCAACGCCCGACTGACATTCCAGCGCCAGCGGATGCCGAACATCGGGGCCGCCAGCAGCGCCTGGACCAGGACATCCTCGGCGTTCCGTTCGTGCAGCATGCCGAACAGCGCCTCGATGGGAAAGCTGTGCTGCGGGCCGATCGAGAGCACGATGCCGTTGTCGTCGGCGCTGGCCTGCAGCTCGAAATCGAAGTTCCGGCAGAAGCATTTCCGCAACGCCAGCCCCCAGGCGCGATTGACCCTGGCGCCGAAGGGAGCATGCACCACGAGCTGCATTCCGCCCGATTCGTCGAAGAACCGCTCGAAAACGACGCGCTGCTGCGTGGGAATCAGCCCGATCGCGGCGTGCTGGGCCGCGACGTACTCGACCGCTTGCTCAGCGCCCCACGGATCCGCGGCGAGTTGCTCGCGCAGCCACTGCACCGCGGTGGTCGCCGAGTCGGCGGCGCGGCGTGCCAGCTCGGCCCGAAAATCCGAGACCTCGGCCGACAGTTCCAGCGTCCGGCCGGGCGCCTCTCCCAGCCAAAACGGGATCGTGGCGGCCGCGCCCTGCGCGTCTTGCACGGTCACCTCGCCGCCGCGCACGTGCAAGATGCGCCACGACGTGTTGCCGAGTTGAAACACGTCGCCCGCGAGACTCTCCAGCGCGAAGTCCTCGTTGAGCGTCCCGACGAAGGTCCGTTCCCCCTCGGTCACGACGCGATAGTCGGCGTTATCGGGGATCGCCCCGCCCGAAGTGATGGCGGCAATGCGGGCGCCGCGCCGCGGACGAAGCACGCCATGGATCTGGTCGCGATGCAAATGGGCCCCGGTCCGATTCGACGGCGCAATTCCCTGGCTCAATATCTCGAGGACGTCGTCGAAGTCGCGCCGCGTCAGCCCTCGATAGGGCCAGGCGCGTCGCAGCCGGTCGAACAGCTCCGTTTCGTCCCATTCATCGCAGGCCACGGCCGCCACGATCTGTTGAGCCAGGATGTCGAGCGGGGCCACCGGAAGCTGCACGCGATCGAGCCGTCGCCGGCGAACCGCCTGAACCAGCGCGTACGATTCGAGCAGCTCATCGCGAGTCAGGGCGAAAATGCGCCCTTTCGGAATCTTGTGCAACGAGTGCCCCGCCCGGCCGACGCGCTGCAGGAACGTGGCGATCGCGCGCGGCGAGCCGATCTGACAGACGAGATCGATATAGCCGATATCGATGCCCAGTTCGAGCGACGCCGTGGCCACGATGGCTTTGAGGTCGCCGTTCTTGAAGCGTTCCTCGGCCTTGAGGCGAATCTCGCGCGAGAGGCTGCCATGATGGCTGGCGACGTGCGACTCTCCGAGCGTCGCCTCGAGATGGTGCGCAACCCGCTCCGCCATCCGTCGCGTGTTGACGAATATCAGCGTGCTGCGGTGCGACTGGATCAACTCCGTCAGTCGAGCGTAAATCTCCTGCCAGGTCTCGTGCGAGCACACGGCCTGCAACTCGCTGCGGGGGACTTCCACCCCCAGATCCAGTTCGCGGACGTGGCCCGTATCGATGATCTGGCACTCCGGATTGCCCGCGGAGTCGACGCGCGCCGCGCCGACCAGGAACCGCGCGATCTCCTCGATGGGACGCTGCGTCGCCGAGAGACCGATCCGTTGCGGGGGAGTCAGGCACAGGTGCTCGAGCCGTTCGAGCGTCAGGGCCAGATGCGAGCCGCGCTTATCGCGCGCCAGCGCGTGGATTTCGTCGACGATCACGCTGCGCACGCCGCGGAGCAACTCGCGCCCCCTGGGGCTGGTGAGCAGCAGATAGAGCGACTCGGGCGTGGTCACCAGAATGTGGGGGGGACGCCGCAGCATGGCTTGCCGCTCGCGTGCCGGAGTATCGCCGGTGCGCACCACGGCCCGAATCGGCTGCAGATCCACTCCAGTCGCTTGCGCCGCCGCCTGAATTTCCTCGAGCGGCCCCTGCAAGTTCCGGCGGATGTCGTTCGAGAGGGCCTTCAGCGGCGAGACATAGACGACCTGCACCCCCTCGGCCAGCGTTTGCGACTGCGACTCGCGCACGAGCCGATCGATGCAGACAAGAAACGCGGCGAGCGTCTTGCCCGACCCGGTCGGCGCCGCCAGCAACGTATGCTCTCCGGCCACGATCTGTGGCCAGGCGCGG
>JAEUIK010000383.1 GCA_016793185.1 Planctomycetaceae bacterium
TCGTACTCGCCGAAGACGGAGACCCCCAGGGCCTCGACGTTGACCACCTGCGAACGGGCCAGCGACAGCACCAAATCGATATCGTGGATCATCAGGTCGAAGACGACGCCGATATCCGTCGAGCGGAACTTGAAGGTGCTCGCCCGGCAGGCTTCGATGTACTTCGGCTCGCGCAGCTGCGGCAGGACGCCGGTCAGCACGGGGTTGAAGCGTTCGACGTGCCCAACCTGCACAAGCACGCCGTTGCGTTCGGCGACGGCCAGCAGCTCGTCGGCCTCGGCCAGCGTGGCGGTGAGGGGTTTTTCGATGAAGAGGTGCACGCCGTGCGCCGCCAGGTCGAGGGCGACCGCGTGATGAAAGCGCGTGGGCGTGGCGATCACGACGGCATCGATCCGGTCGAGCAGCTCGCGGTGATGGGCGCAGGCCTGCACGCCGTGGGCCGCGGCGACTTGCGTCCGATTGGCAGCGACAGGATCGACGACGCCGACCAGCTCGATTTCCTCGAGGCCGGCCGCGATCCGCGCATGTGCCTTGCCGAGATGTCCGACGCCGATCACCGCCAAGCGCAACGGTCTCATGCAGCCTTCCTTCGCTCGCGTGCGCGGCCGTGCCGTCCCTCTTGCTGACGCTCGACAAAGCTCAGCAGTTCGAGGACCTCGGAACAGAGCTGGCCGTTGTTGCGGAGAATCTCGCGGGCATGCTCAAGTCCGACTTTGCTGCGATACAGCAAGCGGTGCGCATCGGCCAGCGTGTCGATGGCCGTCGCACTGAAGTTGTTCCGCTTGAGCGCCACCACGTTGATGCAGCGGGGCCGGGCGGGATGCCCTTCGACGAGCATGAACGGCGGCACGTCGTGCAGCACACGGCTCAGGCCGCCGACGAAAGCGTAGCTGCCAATCGACGTGTAATGGTGGACCGCCACGGCGCCCGAGAGCGAGGCGTGATCGTCGATGTGGACATGGCCGCCCAGGAGGGTGCCATTCGCGAGAATGATGTGGTTCTCGAGCCGGCAGTCGTGGGCCACGTGGCAGAAGGCCATCAGCAGGTTATGGCTGCCGATCGAAGTGACGCCCGCTTCCTTTTCGGTGGCGCGATTGATCGTAACCCCTTCGCGGATCACGTTGTGATCGCCGATCTCGACCCGCGTTTGGGTGCCGGCATAGCTGATGTCCTGCGGCTCGCCGCCGAGCACCGCGCCGGGGTAGATGTGGTTGTACCGGCCGATGGTCACGTGCCCCATCAGCGTGACGTTGTTCTCGAGCTTGGTGCCGCGGCCGATGCGGGCGTGCGGCCCGATCACGCAGAACGGCCCGATCTCGACGTCGTCCTCGATTTCCGCTTGCGGGTGGATCGAGACGTTATCTGCGACATAGCTTGCCATGACCGCGAGGCTCCGCCCATCGGGCGCGGGTAGGCACTCATCCTTGAGTGCTTCGGGTTCCGCGACCGGATCAAGGGGTTATTTCGGTTCCGTCACTTTAGGCCGACTGTCTCCAGGTCATTCCCAGGCCGCTCTCGCGGAGCAGCACGTTGACGAGCTCGGCATTCAGCTTGTGGCCGCTGCGATAGGCCACCACCTGCCCGACGAGATCGCAGCCCGAGAGGGCCAGATCGCCGACCAAGTCGAGTGTTTTGTGGCGCGCGCACTCGTTGGGAAAACGCAGTTCATTGTCCACGAGGCCGTTCTCGTCGAAGACGAGCAGGTCTTGCGTTCCCGCCCGCAGTCCCAGTCCCTGGCTGCGGAGCCACTCGGCCTCGCTCTTGAGCAGGAAGGTGCGACTGGCGGCCAGCTCGCGGCGAAATGTGTCGGGCGTGATCAACGCGTGAAAGGTTTGCCGGCTGATCGGATTGCGGCGCCCATAGTCGAGGCGGAACATCAGCGACAGCCCTGGCTGGCGGGGAGGATGCGCCTCGACCCAGCTCTGCTCGTCGCCCAGGCGCGTCAGCTCGCGGATGATCAAGTAGGGACGCTCGGCGGCCTGCTCGACGACGCCGGCGGCATCGAGGGCCGCGACAAACGGCTGGCTCGAGCCGTCGAGTCCCGGCATTTCGACGGCATCGACCCAGACTTCGCAATTGTCGATGCGCAAGCCAGCCAGCGCGGCCAACACATGCTCGACCATCTCGACGGTCGCCCCTTGGGCCCGCAGCGAGGTCCGCCGCGGAATCTCGACGCGGTTGAAGACGGTCGCCGGGATCCGCCGGGCCGGGCTCAGGTCGCGCCGGACGAAGACGACGCCGGTATGCGGCGGCGCGGGTCGAAATTCGACCTGTACGTCCTGGCCGCTCCAGTAGCCGAAGCCCGAGACGACGGCCACGGTGCGTAAGGTCCGTTGTTTCCGTGGTGTGTACAACAAGGTGCTGGCGATCCTGGATGACTCGAGGGGCCTGCCGCCCCGGGGGCGAACTTCCGTTCACTCACGACATCAACTCGACCGAAAAGAGGCTGCCTGCCCCGCCCTCGCGAGGCCGGCAGCACTCGATTTCGGTAGAAGGCTAGCGCGGCCGCGGGGCGGCCGGGCGAGTCGCCGCCGGCGCCCGGGCGGTCGGCGGCGCCGGCTGCTGCGTGCGCGGCTGACGTCGGTTCAACGACTCCAGGATGTGGGGAGTGATGTCGATCGAAGGGCTGTAGTAGACGACCCCCTTGTTCAACTCCTTGACGACCTGCTGCGGGTCGTCAATGTCGACCGGGTCGCCCGTAAAGCGGAGCACCAGGTGAATGCCGCTGCGCTCGGAGAACATCTTGATTTCTTCCGAGACCTCTTGATAGACCGAGTAAAACATCTTGGCTTCACGAGCCAGGAATTCCTTCTTTTGCTTCTGCATCTTGACCTGGCCCTCGGCATTGCGCTTGGCCAGCTCTTCTTCGATGGCGTTGTAGTCGGGCGTGTTCGGCTTGTAGTCCTTGAGCCGCTCGGCCAAGGCCTTCATCTGGTCCTGCATCATCTTCAGATCCTGCTCGGCCAGATTGATGTCCTTTTGCAGGGCATCCTTCTTGGACTGAAAGCCGGCGTACTTCTCGAAGATGTACGTCATGTCGACGATCGCCACTCCGCCAGCAACGGGCGTCGAGGCCGGGCGGGCGACCGTAGCTTGCGCCCACGCAGAGTGCGTTACCAGAACGGTAGCCGCGAGCGCGGCAATCGTATGCGTGATTTTCACGTCAAGCGCTCCTTGCTGAAACGCCAGTGTCATCCTCGACACCGGTGGCCCAAGCCCTGGGGGCTCGAAACCGTGTGATTGGTGATCGTTGGCCGCCAACAAACGCCGAACGGCTTGGCGCCAAGCGGGGCGTATTGTGCCGTGAACCCCAGGATGGGTAAAGGCCAGAAAATAGGGGCGAAAACACCCCGTTCGGCCCCGTGCGATGGCGACGTTAACTCCCGTCGCCGCCAAGGATTTGACGCTCCGGCCGGAGCGTCGCTCAACCACAAACCGCCCGGCACAATCCGCCAGGTGCACAGCACACGGGCGCGGGAGCGAGCCACGGTTGCGGACGCGGGAGATTGGCGCTGCGGAGCGCGCCGTCGCGGGATCGCACGCCGCCGCGACTCTCTATTTGGGGTTCTCGAGCTTGACGGTCAGCGTCACTTCCTCGTTGCCGCGCTGCACGACCACCGCCACCGAATCCCCCCCCTTATACTTCCGCAGGGCGCTGTCGAAATCTTCGAGCCCCCCGATCTTGCTCTCCCCGAGCTTGATGATGATGTCCCCCTCCTTAAGCCCTCCCTTGTCGGCCGGGCCATCCTTGGTCACGCCGCTCAGGGCGTAGCCCGGGCGTTCCTGGCTGAAATCGGGGATGCTGCCGAAATACGGGCGCGATTCATCCGACCCCATCTCGGCCCCGCGCCCCGTGGCCTTGTAGGCAGGACGCTCGGGGCTTTCGGCCAGGGCGATCGTGAGGTCCGTCAGGAACTCGCCGATCTTGCGCATGCCGGCGATGTTCAACTTCTCGGAATCGTCGCTGGGACGGTGGTAATCCTTATGGGTCCCGGTGAAGAGATGCAGCACGGGAATCTTCTTGGCGTAGAACGACGAGTGGTCGCTGGGGCCGAAGCCGCTCGGCTTCTTCGAGATCTGGAAGCCGTACGCCTCGTTGAAGCGATCGACCAGCTGGTCGAGGAGATCGGCGGTGCCGGTTCCATACACGATCAGCTTTTCCTGATCGAGCCGCCCCACCATGTCCATGTTGAGCATGGCCACGGTCTTGTCGAGCGGAAAGAGCGGCTCGCGCACATAGCGTGCGCTGCCGATCAGCCCGCGCTCTTCGGCGGTAAAGGCGATGAACACGATTCGCCGCGGCAGCTTGCGGTCGAGCGTGGCCAATTGCCGGGCGACTTCGAGGAGCGTCGCCGTGCCCGAGCCGTTATCGTCGGCGCCGTTGTGGATTTCCTTGGCTCCGGCGGCGAGCGAACCGGCATCGCCGCGTCCGAGGTGATCGTAGTGCGCGCCGATCACGATCGTCTCGTCCGCCAGCGGCCCTTCCCCTTCGAGCACGCCCACGACATTCTTGATCTCAACGTCGTTGCGGAGGACCGTGATCTCCCCCTGGATCCGGCAGCCGGCCAGCTCGCGGCTGTGGGGGGTCGGCCCGTCGTCGATCGACTTTTCGAGCTCGGCCAGGTCGGTCCCCAGGGCCGCCTGAATCAGGGGTTCGATCGCGGCGCGGCGGCAATGCAACACGGGGAATTTAGGACGAACATCGTCGCCGCTGCCCACATTGAACTTCACTAGCGGATCCAGCTCCTCGCGCAGTTTATCACCCTGCTCCTGGATGGCGACGAGCTGCTCCGTGACCTGGGCCACCTGGCCGCGGATCTCGGCGAGCGACGGCTTGGCGCTTTCCTTGAACTTTGCGTCGCGGGCAGCCAGCTCGGCCAGGGATTCCTGCCAGCGGGTCATCCGCCGGGCGACTTCCTTGCGAACTCCCGCATCGCTCGAAACAAAGATGACCGCGGCCGCGCCGTGCTCGTACGCGTTCGAGACTTTTCGCGTGAACGTGGCAAAATCGGAGTGCTTGGTCCCCTCGAACGCCCCGTGGGGATTGTCCTGCTGCGGCTCGTGACGCAAGACGATCACGGCCTTGCCGGTCACGTCGATGCCGGCATAGTCGTCGTAGTGCTCGTCGGGAGCCGTGATTCCGTAGCCGACGAACACCAGCGGCAGATCGAAGCTCGAGCTCCCTCCCAGCGAAAGCGGCGTGAACTCCTCGTTGAGCTTGAGGCTCACTTCATTGATCGGTTTTCCGGCGCTATCGAGCGGGCCCACCAGCTTCACTTCGTTCTTCTCGCCGAGTTGAGCGCCAATGGGTATCGAGAATTTTTGGAACGGGGTCCCGTCGTAAAGGTCGGTCTTCAGCCCGATCTCGGCGAATTGCTTCGCGATGTAGTCGGCCGCCAGGTCGATGCCCTTGGTGCCGGGCCCGCGTCCCTCGAACTCGTCAGAAGCCAGCAAGGTGGCCGATTCGGCGAGCCGGGCTTCGCGCGCCGCCGCTTCCGTAGTCCGGTCGGCATAGGCCCACCCGGTTGCCTGTCCCAGGGCGCCGCCGAGCACCGAGGCGACGAGCGCAACAAAACCGAATCGCACATTACGTCCGGGCAGGGAGAAAGGCCGGGAAAAGGATGCGAAGCTCACGGGCGAGTTCTCGTGGGGGTGAAGTTGGCGAAGGTGTCCGGGCGGGACGTGCGTGATGCTGCTGGCACGGGAGGTGCTGGCTCGCTGCGCCCCGGAAATATCAGTACGCAGCTCGCTGGGCGGCGGGTCCCCCGCCGGCTGCTGGCAAGCGATAACTCCTTAGATTGTTGACCCTTGTGATGCGTCCGTCAAGCAAGAATTCGCTTTTGACACGACTGCAGCACATCGCTATCCTCTGCGACCTTCAAACGCGGAGAGCCCACCGGCACGGAACACGGATGTTCGACGCCGGCGCCGCTCGGCCGCCGGCGCAACTGTCCTGCCCGCCCAGCCGGGGTCGGCTCGGCAGCCCGACGCCGGTTGCCGCCCAGGCTCAGGCGAACTCAGGGAGGAGTGCGGAGTTGATCCCCCATCCACGAGTCCTCATCGTTGACGAGCAGGAAGAAACTCGACAAGTCTTGCGTACGGTGCTCGAGCGGCGCGGGGTGCAAATCCTCGAAGCCTCGCGGGCCGACCGGGGGCTGGAACTGGCGCGGCACCACCACCCCAACGTGATCGTCATGGACGTCGAGTTGCAAAGCGCCTCGACGCCCGATGTTTCGGCCGGTTTCGCGGCGGAAACGAGCGAACACGAGACTTCCGTGATTCTGCTGGGAGCGGTTCGCCAGGGGAGCTCGCGCCCCGCGGGGGGAGAGGTGGTCTCGAAACCCTACCACTACGGCCTGCTCATTCGTAAAATCGAAGAGCTATTGGCCAAAGCAGGTTAGCGCGCCGGCTCCGCACCGGGAATGCGTTCTGTCGCGTGCCTGATTCTCGTCGTTCGGCCATAGCGTGCTGGCCCGCTCGCCTGCGAGAACGCTTAACGTGCCGTCGCTGTTTGTCATTCGCGGAAACGATCAAGGGGCTCGCTTCGAGCTCGACGCCGAGAGCGTCACCATCGGCCGCGAACGCTCGAACGCCATTCAACTGCACGACACCGAGATCTCGCGCCGCCACGCGGAATTCCGCCGCGAAGGGAACAGCGGGCTGCTGCTCGATCTCGGCAGCTCGAACGGCACCTACGTCAACGGGCACAAAGTCGCGCAAGCCGCGCTGGCCAGCGGCGATCACGTGCAACTCGGCGGCACGCTGATGCTCTACACCGCCTCGAGCGACGACTCGGTGCGCGACCTGGCCGAGCGCGTGAATATCACCTCGCGCATCACTCCCAGCGACAGCTCGCGGATCGTCCGCTCCATCAGCCAGGAAGAGGGAAGCCGGCTGCTCGACCCACAGCTCGACGCGGCCGAAAGTCCCTGGCTTGCGCGGGCCCGCAATAATCTCCAGTTCATGTACCGCACGGCCCTGGCGGTGAGCCACACGCTGGATATCGATCAGCTCCTCAGCCGAATCATGCAGCTCATCTTCGAGTGGGTCGAGGCCGACCGCGGCTGCATCATGCTCGTCGATCCCGACACGAAGCGCTTCGTTCCCAAGGTCCGGCGCGATCGCAAAGGGCACGCCGCCGACGAGCAGATTTCGATCAGCCAGACGATCCTCGACTACGTCCAGGAGCACAACGAGGGGGTGCTGACCAGCAACGCCCGCGACGATCGCCGCTGGGACCCGGCGGCCAGCATCCTGCAGGTGGGCGTCCGCGAAGCCATCTGCGTTCCCATGCGTGGCCGGTACGACGTGGTCGGCGTGATCTACATCGATACGCTCACGCCATCGGAAGCGTACCTGCAGCGTGGCGCGGCGCGCAAGTTCACCGACGAACATCTCAAGCTGATGATCGCCATCGCCCACCAGGCCGCGCTCGCGGTCGAAGACACGCGCTACTACTCGGCCATGGTGCAGGCCGAGCGCCTGGCCGCCGTGGGACAGACAATCGCCACGCTCTCGCACCACGTCAAGAACATCCTCCAAGGGATTCGCGGCGGCAGCTACCTGATCGAAATGGGACTTGCGGAGCACGAGGAGGCGATCGTCCGCAAAGGCTGGGACATCGTCGAGCGCAACCAGAACAAGATTTCGACGCTCGTCATGGACATGCTCACGTTCAGCAAAGAGCGCGAGCCCGATCTCGAGCCGGCTCAACTGAACGAAGTCG
>JAEUIK010000659.1 GCA_016793185.1 Planctomycetaceae bacterium
CAGCGTGACCGCCAGCAGCATGCTGGCCGTGGAAAGAAAGAGCGTCATCCCGGCCGCCGCGATCAACAGCGGCGCGTATTCGCTGAACGTCCACTTGCGTCCCGCGCCGGCGACCGTGACCGCTTCGACCGGCTCCTGTTCCTCGCCGGTGGACGGGAGCGCGTTCCCCGCGTCGTCGAAGCCCAAGCCCGCCAACTCGAGCGCGCGATGGGGTTGGGCCGCCAGCGCCGACTGCGAGGGGTCGAAGAGCTGCCAGCGGCGCAGCACGCGGGCCCACTCGCCCGAGGCGAAGATCTCTCCCAGCGCGCGATTAAGCGCCGCGTGCAACACCGCGTCGTCGTGCCGCAAGGCGATTCCGTAGTAGCCGGGTGCCAGCCGCTCATCGAGAAACTTCAGCTTCGGGTTATCCCGGGCGTAGAAGATCGCGATCGGCAGGTCGAGCAGCACGGCGTCGAGGCGTCCCAGTTCGAGATCCAGATAGGGCTCGACCTGGCCGTCGAAGCCGACGATGTCGCGAACGCCGGCGCTGACGAGCAACCTCTCGGCGGCCGTGCCCGACAAGGTTCCCACTGCGTAACTCTGGCAGTCTTTGAGCTGATGGATGCGGCGCTCGTCCTGGCGGACGACGAGTTGCAATGCGTATTGATAGTAGGGGCGGGTGAAGAGAAACTGCCGGCGACGGTCCGGAGTGATCTCGAAGCCGGAGACGATGCAGTCGAAATCCTTCTTCTCGAGCCCGAGCGGCAGGCTCACCCACTCGTACTGCACGAACTCGGGCTCGATGGCTGCGCCCGCCTGCGCGGAGAGCGATTTGGCCAGGAGCGCGGCCAGCTCGACCTCGAAGCCGATGACGCGCCGCGGATCCTGGGGATCGCGGACCTGGAAGGGGGCCCCCCCTTCGACGTCGCCCCCCCAGCGAAGCTTTCCGCCGAGGCGGCGCGCCAGAGCCTCCTGGAGGAGGCCTTCGTCGGCATCCGCCGACTGGCAGGAACTGGCCCCCGGCATGACCAGATCCAGTGCGATCAGCGTCAGGATCCGTGCCACGAGCGGCGCGAGTGCGCGGGCCCAGTTCAGCATGCCATCAGCTCGCTTTCACAACGGGGAGAAACGGGGAGGCTTCAACCGCCGCGGCGGGCAGCCCCGAACCGCCGCACTCTATCCCCCGCGCCAGCCAGTCTCAAGGAGTCACAGAAGCTGCGGGCTTTGCAAAGGTTTGCCAAGAGCGGCACTCGCTCGGCGGCGTTCGGCACTCCGCGGATTGCGACAATTGCGCAAGGTTTGCCGGTTACTTCAACAATAACGGTTGGACGGGACGATAGGTAATGCCGTATGCCCAGCCTCGCTGGCTCGGTCGGAGGATCCCTGCCAGCAGAGGCGATTGCTGATTCGCTGCTAGCAAGTGTGGAACAGGTTCCGTCGATGTTTCTGGCCCCCCGATCACCCATCGTAGCCCTGACGGCGATCGTTCTGCTGGCTGGCAGATCGTGGGGCAGGGCGGCTTCTCCCAATCCCACGGACTCGACAGCCGCGGCGTCGAACAGTCCACCGGCGGTCGCTCCGGCGAGCTATCGATTCGATTCTCCGCCAGTCGCGGGCCCGGCGCCGCTGGCGCCCCCCAACGCGTTGCTCGGCACACACTGGACTGCGCCGTCCGGCAGCGCCGGCGCGACTTCGCCGCTGGCTCCGAGCCAGCCCTCCTCCTCGCCGTCGGCATCGATGGCAGGGGCTGCAGTCCCTGCGGCATTCGCTCTCCCGCGCGTGGCGCAGGCGCCTCCCTCGTATCAGCCCGAGCCGAGCTACACGCCGCAACCGAGTTTTGGGAAGAACCCGCCGCCGCAAGCGCCGACAGGTCCGACCGATGCTGGCGCTGCAGCGCCGCCGGCTGGCGCGCAGCCGGAAGAAGTCGCCGCGCCGTTGGGGACGCCGGCCGCGTCGCTCGACGACTTCGAGCGGCGCTTGATCGAGCTGCACATCGAGTTCGAGAAGATGAAGCAGAGCGCACAGCCCGAGGGAGCTTCGTCCGCAGGGGAAGCCGCGCCGGCCAAGAAACCGAAATCGACGCGGCAGCTCCTGGGCGAGCTGCGGAAGGATTTCGAGGCATTTCAAGAAGCGACTCGCGAAGTCAAGTACCCGAACGTGATGGTGCATGGCGTGTTCCAGGCCGACGCCGGAGCCTTCGACCAGAGCCTCAACAACCGGGCGACCTATGGCACGATCGCCGACGGGGCGGAGTTCCGCCGGGCGCGTCTTTCGGCCAACGGCGACGTCTGGCAGAACATGAAGTACTTCTTTCAGATGGACTTCGCCTTCTTCGGCCGTCCCACGTTCACCGACGTCTGGACCGAAATCAACGAGCTGCCGTACCTGGGGAACATGCGCTTCGGGCAATGGAAACAGCCGTTCAGCCTCGAGGTCGTCTCGAGCTTTCGTTACACGATGTTCATGGAGCGGTCGGTCCTATTTCAGGCGTTCACGCCGTTCCGTCGCATCGGCGCCGGCATTTACAACCACAGCGCCGATTTCGATTCGACCTGGGCGCTGTCGGTGTTCCGCTCCGGCCAGGATCAGTACGGCGATTCGATCAGCAAGTCCGGCGGCAACGGCATGTCGGGGCGCGTGACTCATCTGCCGTTCTACGACGAGCCATCCGCAGGGCGTTACTATCTCCACCTGGGGGGAAGCTATTTCTTGAACTCTCCCCCCAATCACCTCTGGCGCTTCCGCACGATTCCCGAGATCTTCATCGGGGAGAACGCCCCCGGCGTGGTGGGCACCAGCGGGCAGGCCGTGCCGGGCGCCTTGGACGGCACGCCCTTCTTCGTCGATACGGGCCCCTTGCGGACGCGGCTCGTCAACACGTTCGGCACCGAGAGCCTGCTGGTCTATGGCCCCCTGACGTGGCAATCCGAAGCGATGTGCGCGATCGTCAACCAGGTCGACAATCCCACCGCGGGGCTGTGGGGGTTCTATACCCAGGTCGGCTACATGCTCACCGGCGAACATCGTCCCTACGATCGCACCTTCGCGATGATCGATCGCATCAAGCCGTTCGAGTCGTTCTTTCGGACCGAAGCCAATGGGCGGATCTGCCAGGGGATCGGCGCCTGGGAGCTCTGCGCCCGGCTCTCACACATCGATCTCGACAGCCTCAACATCCGGGGAGGGAAGATGACCAATTTCACCTTCGGCGTGAACTGGTACCTCAACCCCTACGCAAAAATCGTCTTCAACTACATCAATTCCAACCCGAATGTCCCGCGGCACGGCAAAAGCACCTGCAACATCTACGCGGCGATGATCCAGATGGATTTCTAAGGCTCGCGGTACTTTCCCCCGACACGCGCTTGCCAAGCCGGGCTCCCCCGGTACGATCCAGCAGCGCTCCGCTCTTTCCTCACTCGTGAGTTCACTTCCGCCCGATGGGATACCGCACGCTGGCCGAGTGTGTTGCCGATCTCGAGCGCCACGGACGCCTCGTGCGCGTCGATGCCGCGGTCGATCCCTACCTCGAAGTGGCCGAGATCCAGCGGCGCGTTTACCAGGCCGGCGGACCGGCGCTGCTCTTCACGCGTCCGCAGGGGTGTCGCTTCCCGCTGGTGAGTAACCTGTTTGGGACGCTCGAGCGCGCTGAGTTTATTTTTCGCGACACGCTCGACCGCGTCCGCCGGCTCTTCGAGTTGAAGATCGACCCCGCCGCGGCGGCCCGCCGACCGTGGCGCGCGCTCTGCGCCGTGCCGACAGCCCTGGCGATGCTCCCCAAGCGCGCGCGCCGCCCCGCCGTGCTCGCACAGCGCACGACGATCGCCGAGCTGCCGCAAATCAAGTCGTGGCCCGACGACGGCGGGGCGTTCGTCACCTTGCCCGCGGTTTACACCGAGGATCCCGACGCTCCCGGCTGGCGCCGCTCGAACCTCGGCATGTATCGCATCCAACTCTCCGGCGGCCAGTACCAGCCGGGGCGCGAGATCGGCATGCACTACCAGATCCATCGCGGCATCGGCGTCCATCACGCAGCCGCGATTCGCCGCGGCCAGCCGCTGCGTGTGAACGTCTTCGTCGGCGGTCCGCCGGCCTTGATGGTCGCGGCCGTGATGCCGCTGCCCGAGGGCATTCCCGAGCTCGCCTTCGCCGGCGCGCTGGCCGGCCATCGCATTCCGCTCGGTTCGGGCGAAACGGTTTCCGGCGAATCGGCGAGTTTGCCGGTCGTGGCCTCGGCCGATTTCTGTATCACCGGCACGATCGATCCCGAGAAGCAGCTGCCCGAGGGCCCCTTCGGCGACCACTTGGGATACTACAGCCTGGCGCACGATTTTCCGGTGCTGCGCGTCGACGGCGTCTACCATCGCCCCGGCGCGATCTGGCCGTTCACAGTCGTCGGC
>JAEUIK010000674.1 GCA_016793185.1 Planctomycetaceae bacterium
GCCCGCGTAAGGGGCAAAGCGTCGAGTTCGCCGATTTTCGCTCGTACGTGCCCGGCGACGACTTGCGCTTTATCGACTGGAACACCTACGCGCGGCTCGACAAGCTCTTCCTCAAGATGTTTCTCGAGGAGGAAGATCTACATTTGTACGTGCTGATCGACAACAGCGCGTCGATGAGTTTCGGCACGCCGGCCAAGCTCGATTACGCCCGGCGCGTGGCCGCGGCGCTGGGATTCATCGGGCTGGTGCGGTCCGATCGCGTGCGAATCGAGACGCTCTCGGCCGACGCCCGCACGGCGGGGCCCGTGCTGCGCGGGCGGCGCAGCTTGTGGCGGATGATGGATTACCTCACGCAACTCGAGGCCGCCGGAACCACGGCGCTGGGGCCGGGCATCAAAAACTTCTGCCTGCGCAACTCGGGCAAGGGAATCCTCGTGCTGATCAGCGATCTGCTGGACAAGGAAGGCTTCGAGGCGCCGCTCCGGTACCTCACCAGCCAGCAGATGGACGTCTACGTGATTCAGGTGCTCGCCGCCGAGGAACTCAACCCGCAGTTGGTGGGCGACCTGCAACTGGTCGACAGCGAGGATCGCGATCTGGCCGACGTGACGATCAGCGCCCCCTTGCTCAAACGCTATCAGCAGACTTTGAACGGGTTCGTGGGTTCGATCCGCGATTTTTGCAATCGCCGCGGGATCGCCTATCTGCTGGCCAACAACCAGGTGCCGTTCGAGCAGTTGATCACGTCGTACTTGCGGCAGCGCGGGCTGGTGCGATAGGGAGAGCGAGGAACGCCGAGAGCGCCGACCTCTCGGCAAGTGACGAACCGAGGATGCGCCGATCGTGTGGCCGCAGTGGACCAACATGCTTTCGCCCTGGCAGTGGGCCGCCTTGCTGGCGGTGCCGCCGGCGATCGTCGCGCTGTACTTCTTGCGCTTGAAGCGGACGCCGCTGGATGTCTCCAGCACGTATCTGTGGCGCAAGTCGATCGAGGATCTGCACGTCAACAGCCTCTGGCAGCGCCTGCGGCAGAGCCTGTTGTTGTTTCTGCAGTTGCTCCTGGTCGGGCTGCTGATGCTGGCCCTCTGGCGGCCGAGCTGGCAGGGAGACCAGCTGGTCAACGACCGGATGCTGCTGTTGATCGATACCTCGGCCAGCATGTCCGCGACCGACGTGAAACCCACGCGCCTCGAAGAGGCCAAGCGCCGCGCGCTGGAATTTGTCGAGCGGATGAAGAGCGGCGACCAGGCGATGGTCATCAGCTTTTCGGATCGGGCCCGCGTCGAGCAGCCCTTCACCGACAATCGGAAAGAACTGCGGCGGCGGATTGCCGCCATTCGGCAGACGGCGCATCGCACGTCGCTGGACGAAGCTCTGCGCGTGGCGACCGGCCTCGCGCAAGTCACCCAGGCGACGGCCCAGGCCGCCGACCAGGAAGGGGCCGCCGCGGGACCGGTCGAGGCCATTGTGTTGAGCGACGGCAAATTCGGCGACGTGCCCCAGCTGACGCTGGGCAACCTGCGGCCGACGTTGATCCCGATCGGTAGCCCGCTGGCGGCCAACGTGGCGATCGCCGCGTTCAATGTTCGTCCGCACGAGTCGCATCAGGATCAATGGCAGGCGTTCGGGCGGATCGAGAATCATGGTCCACATCCGGCCAAGGTACAGGCCGAGCTGTACCGACAGGCGGACTTGCTCGACGCGACGCAGGTGGACGTTCCCCCGGGGGAGAGCCGGGCAGTGGTGTTCGATTTGACGAACCTCGCAACCGGCGTGCTCGAACTGCGGGCCCGGACCGGGGATGCGCTGGCGTTGGACGACACTGCCTGGGCGACGGTGAATCCGCCGCGCCGCGCGCGGATCCTGTATGTGACGCCCGGCGGCGACGAGGCCCTGAACCTGGCCCTGGCCACCGGGCGTGCGGTCGAGCTGGCCGACGTCCACCGACAGTCCCCCGACTTTCTGAAGTCGGCGGATTACCAGAAGCAGACGGCCGACGGCCGGTACGATCTGGTGATCTATGACCGCTGCGCGCCCGCGGAACTGCCGCCGGCGAATACGTTGTTCGTGGGGCGATTGCCACCGGGCGACGCCTGGAAGCAGCAGGCCAAGGTCGACGTGCCGCAAATCATTGACGTCGAGCGGGCGCACCCGCTGATGCAGTTTCTCGAATTGGGCGACGTGTTGATTGCCGAGGGGACGCCACTGGAGCCGCCGCCGGGGGCGACGGTGTTGATCCATACCAATGCCGGTCCCATGTTCGCGATTGCACCCCGTTTGAATTTCGAGGACGCGGTGCTGGGGTTCGAACTGTACGGCGATGAGACGCTCGGAACCAATTGGCCGGCTCGGCTGAGCTTTCCGCTGTTCGTGTTGAACGTGATCGAGTATTTGGGTGGGCAGTCGCGCGATTCGATTCGCGGGGCCAGCGTCAGCCCGGGCGAGACGGTCCGCGTGACCAGTGATTTGCCGGCCGATCGGGCGACGGTTCGGCTGCCGAACCAATCAACGCAGCGGCTGGAACGGCGCGGAAACGTGTTCGAGTTTGCCGGCACGGATGGTCTGGGGATTTACGAGGTTTCTGCGGGGGGGCGGGTGATCGACCGGTTTGCCGTCAATCTGTTCGATTCGGCCGAAAGCGACATCCCTCCCCGCACGGATCCGCTCAAGATCGGACATGTGGAAGTGGCCCCGCAGCCGACGCAGGAAACGATCCGCCGCGAGGGGTGGAAGTACCTGGCTGTGGCGGCTCTGGCGGTGCTAATCTTAGAGTGGTATATCTACAATCGCCGCGTCTACTTGTAGCGGTGCATGCCTCGACCGGACGAACCCCATCCCCTCCCCAGTCCACCCGCCAGGCGGAACATCTTCCATGAGCACGGAGCCCCTTACGAAGCCCGCAGTGGAGCGCAAGCGCAAGAAGAACGTCATCAATCGTCTCGTCGAGAATCCCTTGATCGGCAAGGTGAGCTACGAGACGTATCGCGACAAAGTGCGCGACGTCTACGATGGTCCGCAGGGAGCGCTCTTGGCGACGGCCAGTCTGCTGTCGCTGCATCTGGCTTTTGGCGAGCGGTTGTTTCGCAAGCGCCGTTTCGAATTGACCGGGGTCAAGAAGATACTGGACGTGGGGAGCGGCGCCGGTCAGATCGCCAAGCATCTCCTCAAGTACGCGGACCGCGATGCCCAGATCACCTGCTGCGATCTCTCGGTCGAGATGCTCCGCCGTTCGCGCGTACGGCTGAAGAGCAATCGTCCCAAGTACTCGGCCGCCGACGTGACGCGGTTGCCGTTTGCCGACAATTCATTCGACTGTGTTACTTGCGGCTACGTGCTGGAGCATCTGCCGGATGCGCGCCTTGGGCTCTCCGAGCTCGCCCGCGTGCTGGTGCCCGGCGGCCGGCTGCTCTTGCTGACGACCGAAGACAGCTTCGGGGGCGCGTGGACGAGCCGCGTCTGGTACTGCCGTACTTACAGCCGGCACGAGATTCTCGACACCTGCCGGCAAGTCGGCCTCGATGTGCATCGCGAATTGTGGTTCTCGCGGATGCACAAACTTCTCCGCGCCGGCGGCATCTGCCTCGATCTGCGCAAGCGTGCGTAGCACGACGGCCAACCCGGCGGATTCCGTTCAGCGCACGCCGGCCGGCTCGGCTTCGGTTGTGGTCTGGGCCGTCGGCCGACTGCGTGCCGCCGGAGCACGGAGTACGAGCCGCACCAGCTCGGGTGGGCAGAAGAACCGCAGCGGGTCGACGCCCGAAAGGCCTCGGCTGACGTGCAGCACCGTCGGCGGCTCGTGGAAGACGCCGCAGTCGTACTTCACCCCGTAGAGGCTGGGGCAGAGCAGCGCTCCCACGCCGGGGAGGCGGATTTGGCCGCCGTGCGTGTGGCCGGCCAGCATCAGGTCGAAGCCGCGCTGCCGGGCCCAGCCCAGTTGGTCGGGACTGTGCGACAGCAATAGCCTGAGACAGGCCTCGTCTTCATCGCGGTCCGGGCACTCGGGAGCGTCGGCGGGAGGGACGATCCACGGGCGTTCGTTGCCCGCCAGCAGGACGCGCGCACCTGAAATCTCGATGTGCCGATGCGTCAGCCCCAGGTCGACGATGCCCAGGTCCGTCAGCACACGCCGCAGCCGGCCCAGCTCCCCCTTCACGCGGAGGTCGTGGTTCCCCAGGATTGCGTAGACGCCCTGCGGGGCGCGAAGTCGCCCCAGTGTGGCGGGCAGCCAATCAATGCAATGCACTTTGTCGACCAGGTCGCCGGTTACGGCGATCAAGTCGGGGTTCAAGTCGTTGGTGATTCGCGCGACGACTTCGAAGTATTCGCGGCTGATGCCGCCGGTGTAGTGCAAGTCGGTGAGGTGCGCGATCGACAGTCCATCCAACGCTGGTGGGAGACGCGGCACCACGAGCTCTTTCTCGACGACTTCGAGCTCGAGCGACTGGTTACCAGGGAGGCGCGAGATTGCGCGGCGAATCGGGTTCGCCACGGGATGCCGCGCCAGCTCGGCGGCCGGCGACAGGCTGGTGGAGCTTTGCACCCGGCACAACTCGCGCCCGGCCCGCGGGAGCTGCCGCCAGCCCCACCGCGCCGACACGAACAGGCCCATGGCCGCGGCACCCCACCCGTATGCCTGCAGACCGGCGGCGAGTCGGGTCCACTGCGTGGGACGCAGCCAGGGTAGGTCTTGGATATAGAGATTCGCGAGATACGCCAGGGGCAGGGTCGCCAGCGCGATCAACCGCAATAGCGTCAACCAGCGCACGACGACGCGGGGAAACGCCAGCCCGTGCAAGCGATTGACCAGTCCGATCCAGATCGCGGCATGTCCCAGTAGACCCAGGAACAACAAGGGGGCGTCGGCCAAATCCATCGGCGGGCAATCCTCTCGGAACCACGCAACGTCTCTCGATCAATGTACGGCCTCGCACCCCCGAGCGGCAACGGCGCCCCGCGTTGCGGGCGCTGCTAGCGGGCGGCCTGCGCCCCCCGCGGCGGCAGGGGGAGATCGAAATAAACGATCCGCTTCGAGTCGGCTGCGCCGTCAATCTCAGCCGGCGCCACCAGCAAACGGTCTCCGAGCAGTTCTTGCCCGGCGATGGTCCCATCGGGCGCCGTCGCCAGGAACTCGGCCGGGTGTACGAACAGGATGGGAAGCTCGGTCTCGCGCGAGCGGGCTTGCACGATGGGGTCGTTCCTGGCCGGTCCGTACATTCCGCCCGATGGACAGAGGAGGAAGTCCGCCCCGTTCGCCTTGTAGCCGGCCACAATCGCCGGCTCGGTGCGATCGGCGCAAATCATCACCCCCACGCGCCCAAACTCGGTGTCGAAGACTTTCGACTCCGTGCCGGGCGTGTTGCGGAGGCTTTCGTGTCCCAGCTTCTGCTTGCGATACTTGCCGAGGATCTCGCCCGCCGGGCCGAGCAGGACCGCGGTGTTAAAGCGGTCGGTGCCGTCGGCTTCGAGCATCCCGGCCAGGAGGTGGATGTTCAGTTCGTCGGCCAGCCGCGATAGTTTCTGAAAGTACTCGCCACCGGGGATCGGCTCGCCGAGCGCCCGAAAAGTATCGAGGGGAATGCTCTTGTCGGCAATGGCATAGCCGTCGAGAAAACACTCGGTCGTGCACACGAGTTGTGCACCGCCGGCCGCGGCGGCGCGAATCATGGCTTCGGCCCGGGCGTAATTGGCCGTTTTGTCGCCGCGGATCCACTTCAGGACGAGGCCGGCCACCCTGACCGTCGACCCGCCGGGGGAGACTGCCGCCGCTTCTTCTCGGGCGGGCTCGATCACGCGGACCTGCCGGAGGCCCGCCTGCCACCAGGCGCCGAGCGGTCCCCGATCAACGCTCTGCTGGGCGAGCTTGCCCGTCGCCCGGCTCAGGTCCAAGGTCGCGGACACGACGGCCTCGTCGAATATCCCGGCCTCGTCGACCAGATTGCCGTCAGGAGCAATGATCCTGCTCTGCCCGTGAGAGCCAGAGAGGTCTTCGTTGGCCGGCGCATTGGCCTGGACCACATACACCGAATTCTCGACTGCGCGGGCTTGAATCTGCGCCCGGTACGGAGCGATCTTCTGCTCGTGCTTCAACCCTGATTCGTGCGAGAGGTAAAAGATGACGCGGGCGCCAGCCAGCACCGGCAGCCGCACCAGCTCGGGGTAGCGCTCGTCGTGGCAAATGATGATCGAGCAGCGGATGCCGTCGATGGGGAATGTCGAGAGGTGCTCGCCGGGGTCGGGCCAGGACTCGGCCAGCTGGATCTTGTGGTAGCGTTCGAGCACCTGCCCCCGCGGATCGATGACAATCGCCGAGTTGTAGAGCTTGCCGTCCGCGCGATGGGGCATGCCGACAATGGCGTAGATCCGATATTCGCGGCAGGCCGCGGACAGCTGCCCTTCGGCCGCGGCGAGCTGCTCGGCGGTGAAGCCGCGCATCGTGTCAGCGTCGAAGTATCCCGTCGTCGAACATTCGGGAAAGACCACGACGCGGGCGCCGTCAGCGGCGCAGCGGGCGAGGTGTTGCCGGGCGCGCGACAGATTGTCGGCCAGATCGCGCGACGAGCGCATTTGCACGGCGGCCACGCGCAGGTTGGCGGGCAGGTTCGGCGGCGCTTGTTGGCCGCTCTCGGCCTGTCCCCAGGCGCTGCGATTCGGCAGGCCCAACGTGAGTGCAACCACCAGCGGCGCCAGCGCGGCGGCGGACCAGGAGCATCGCATCGAGAGAGTTCCTCCGACCAAGCGACTCGCAGGGGGCTTCCCGGCCCGATTGTCGCTTGTCCGCCAGGGGGACGGCAAGCCTGGCGAGCGCAGCACCGCGAGGCACAGCGGGCGCGCGAGATTTTCCCGGGAACCGTGAGCGGCTCAGGCCTGCTTCACGGCTTTGGGCTTGAGGATGATCTTCTCGACCGTGTCGAGGAGCTGGTCGAGCCGGAAGGGCTTGGAGAGTACCGCATCGGCCGGCAAGCCGGCGCGCCGCGCGTTGACGATCGAGTGCCCCGGGTCGTAACCGTAACCCGTCATCAGCACCAGCGGGACGACGTCGAGCACGTCCTGCAGTTTGAGCATCAGGTCGTAGCCCGACATGTCGGGCAAGCGGATATCGGCGATGATCACGTCGTAGCCCGAGTGGCCCAGCGTATTGCGGGCCATGAAGACCGCCTCGGCGCCGTCATGGGCGGTCTCGACGATGCACCCGTAACGTTCGAGCAGGGCGTGGGCGGCGCTGCGGACCGATTCGTCGGCGTCGGCCACCAGCACCTGCTTGGACTTCAGCAGCGGCCGTTCCTCGTGCTGCAGGCTTTGCGGCACCGCCTGGCTGGGGCTCATCTTCTGGCCGACGGATTGAATCACCTGTTTGATATCGCGGGCGTTGCGCAGAATGCGCTTCACGTGCTCGGCCACTTCGGGTTCGTGGCCGATGTACCGCTCCATGATGTTCACGGCGGCATTGAGGATATCGTCGACGGGGAGCGCCACGGCCGAGTGCATCGCCTCGACGCTTTCGGCGGTCGTGCCAGCCCGCTCGGCCACCAGCAGCTCCAGCGTATTGAGCGCGTTGGCCACGTCGCGCGTGAAGATCTCGAGGAACTGCAGGTCGCTTTCGGTGAAGGCGCGGGGGTCGGGGCTCTCGACATTGAAGGTGCCGATCACCTCGTCGTGGAGGATCAACGGCACGGTCAGCGAGCTCTTGGCGTCCTTCGATCCCTCGAGGAAGAGCGGATCCTCGACCGTATTCTCGCACTGGTAGCTCTTGCCGGTAGCGGCCACGTAGCCGGTGACGCCATTCCCCTGCATGCTGGCGAAGAGGACGCGCCCGGCGGCCGCGGGTTCCATCCCCACCGCCAGCAACGGCTCGAGCTTGCCGGTCTCGGCGTCGAGCAGCCGAATCTCGACGACGTCGAAGTTCAGCAGATCCTTGGTGTAGTGCAGGATGTTCGACTTCAACAGCTCGATGCGATCCTCGACCGACATATGGAACAACTCGTCGGGCGTGAGATTCGCGAGCTCGATGCCGGCGCGGTGGATCGCGGCCAGCTTTTGCTGTTGCAGGATCTCGGTCGTCAGGTCGCGGACCGTGACGATCAGATGCTGGATCGGCCCATCCCCTTCGCGAACCGGCGTGGCATGCACCCGGTAGTAGCGGTTGTCGCCCGAGCGGAGGGTCGAGGAGCTGGGAAGTCCGGTGGCCAGGGCGGTGTGGAAGGGACAGAAGTCGGGACCGAGGATCTCGGGGCTCCCCAGCACGGCGTAGAAATTGGCGCCGATGACGCTCTCGCGCCCCGACCATTCGCGGAGCCGGCCGTTGCCCCAGATGATCGTGTTGTCGCTGTCGAGCAGGACGACGCCGTCGGGCATCCCCTCGAGGATGCGTTCGTTCTGGAGGAGCTTGCCGATCTGGAAGGCGTCCTGAAAATGGGCAGCGCCGACGTAAACCCCGTCGAACTCCTCCCGCTTGAGCCGGGCCAAGGCGCGCAACATGCCTTCGGCAATGACGATGTCGGCGACACCGTCAAACTGGGCTCGGAGCTGCTCGCCCCGCTCGCGCGAGTCGCTGACTGCCAGGATCTTTGGTTTCGTCGTCAAGCCCCGACACTCCCAGGGCAGCTTCGTCGAATCAGATGTTCCCAGCATTAGTATAGGTATCGTCAGGTTCGGGAACAACGGCGCGCCGGTTTCGCCTGCCTTGAAGGACATCGGTTGCGCTGGATGCCCAGATTAACAACCGGGACCCGAATCGCCGGCGCCAGCGCATGTGCTGCCGGGCGCGTCGCACGCGGTCGCCACAATCGAACCTGCGGAGCCCCGCAGAAAGGGTGCCACGGGATCCGGAAGCCTGTGGAACCTTTGCCTGACCAATCGCGGGGCGAACCCCCGCATATCGGGACTACGCGTTGCAACTCGCCCGACCGCCACTGGGTTGCAGCCGCGGCGGCAGGGGTGCCGATGAGACTGGAGGACGCCCGACATTCTCGCCCCCGGCGAGTCGCGGTCGGCGCGGGCGTCGATCGTCTGATATCGCAACGTTTTT
Organism: Planctomycetaceae bacterium; assembly: GCA_016793185.1. Taxonomy (GTDB): domain Bacteria; phylum Planctomycetota; class Planctomycetia; order Pirellulales; family JAEUIK01; genus JAEUIK01. Next base: position 9,026 of record JAEUIK010000674.1, read on the forward strand.
TGGGGTGACCCATCATGTGGCGTTCGCTGTTTCTCGCGCTGGGGGCCTTCGCCGTGATCGCGGGCGTCGAGTGCCTGGTTTGCGATAAGGCCATCCTGGCCGCCAAGGGAGAACCCTCGCTCGAAGGGATGATCAACAACCCGGCCGGCGCTTCCGATGCCGTGACGCGCCGCGAGATCGTCCCGCCCGAATGGGCCCCCTGGAGCCTCCTCTCGGGCGGAGCCGTGACGATGTTGTACTCGTTCACGCTGCCGAAACGGGCCGCGGGCTAACGCCTAACCGCGGGCGGGCGGCTATCCTGAACGGCGTGAAGCCGACTGATCCTCAGCCGCCGCCGGCTCGCGATTCGAGCCCCGTGACCACGAACTGGCCCGCGCCGCGCGCGGCGTACATTCACGTTCCGTTCTGCGCGCATCGTTGCGGGTACTGCAATTTCACGGTGATTGCCGGCCGCGAGGATCTGGCCGACCGGTACCTGGAGGCCCTGGCGCGCGAGCTCGAACACGTCGGAACGAGTCGTCCCGTGGAGACGATTTTCGTTGGCGGAGGCACCCCCACCCATCTGGGAATGCCCCATCTCGCGCGATTGCTGCAAACGATTACCCGCACTTTTGCGCTGGCCCCCGGCGGCGAGTTCAGCGTCGAAGCGAATCCCAGCGGGTTGGCGGCCGATAAGTTGCGGCTGCTGGCCGAGCACGGCGTGACGCGACTGAGCCTGGGGGCCCAGAGTTTCGATCCCGCCAAGCTCCGCGTGCTCGAGCGCGACCACTCGGCCGGCGACATCCGCCGGGCGATCGAGCTCGCGCGCCGCGAGTTGCCGTCGGTCGCGGTGGATCTGATTTTTGGCGTCCCCGGCGAGAGCCTCGAGGTCTGGCAGCGCGACCTGCGCGAACTGATTCGGCGCGCTCCCGATCATGTCTCGACCTATGGGCTGACCTACGAATTGGGGACGCGCTTCTGGGCGCGACGGCGCCGCGGCGATCTGTCGTCGCTCGACGAGGAACTCGAGCGGGCACTGTACGAGGCGGCGCTCGATCTGCTTCCCGCGGCGGGCTACGAACATTACGAGGTTTCGAATTTCGCGCAATCAGGCCAACGCTGCCGACACAACGAAACTTACTGGGCCGGCAACAGCTACTGGGCCGCAGGACCGGGCGCGGCGCGCTATGTCGACGGCCGCCGCGCGGTGAACCATCAGAGCACCACGACTTATTTGCAGCGCGTGCTGCGCGGCGAATCTCCCGTCGCGCAGGAAGAGACGCTCGCCGCCGAGGACCGCGCGCGCGAGCAGCTGGTGCTGGGGCTGCGGAGACTCGCCGGCGTTGATCGCCGCGAGTTCCAGGCCCGCACCGGTTTTGTGCTCGACGCGTTGGCGGGGCCCAAGCTCGCCGAGCACGTCGAGCGCGGGTTGCTCGCCGACAACGGCAAGGGGGTGCGGCTCACGCGCGCGGGGCTGTTCGTGAGCGATGCGATCTGGCCCGACTTCTTGCGCGTCTAGCAGCCTGACAAGAGCACTCACCGAGTGCTTCGACCGCTAGACCATCCGCCGGGCCAGCGTCAGCAGCACGCGGAGGCCAAGCTGGCGAAACAGCCCGTGCCCGCTGCGGAAGAACTGTCGGGCGGTTCGCAGGGCCAGCAGGATGGCGACTCCCACGCCAACCGCGGCAAGGGTCAAGAGGGCGGCCCGGCTGAACCAATAGAGCCAGGCCAACCAGGCGACCGCCAGCGCGAACATTCCCCGCAGGAGCGTGCCGCGGGCGCGCGAATTCGCGGCGCTGGGATCCACTGTTCGAGTGCTGGCACGAGCGAATCGCATGCGAAGCTGCCCAAAGCCGAGTGCGGGTAGTGGTTTCCCTGATGCCACGTCCGCCAGGTCGATCCCCCCGCGAGCCCTTTCGGCTCGCCGGCCGAGGACTCCCCAGTGTAATGTGTGAAGTGGCTCCCCGGAAAGCTCGCCCTGGGGACCTATCGAAACCCATTCGCCGTCCGATGGTTTATATAGAGCAACTCCCAGGAGCGCTGTGGACGCGGGTTGGAACCCTGCGGCCCACCCCTTGAGGCAGAGGTACTCACCATGATGCGATACAAGTGTTCAGCAATTTTGCGGTCGGCCGGCTGGCTGGTGCTGGGGTTGGCAATTTCCAGCAGCGCCGCGATTACCCGCAGCGCGGCGTTGGCCGGTCCTCTGGGCGCGGTCGAGGCCGCCCGGCGGGTGGATCGATTGCTGAGCAAGGAGTTGCCGCAGGACTCGTTGACCGCGTCGAATTCCCCTGCCCCGCCGGATCTCAAGTCGGCGGACGTCGGAGAGCCTCAAGTGGACGACGAGACGTACCTCCGCCGGGTCACCTTCGACCTGGTGGGCGAGTTGCCGTCGCCCGAGGAAGTCACGCAGTTCGTGCTGGACAGCTCGCCGAATAAGCGCAAGCAGCTGGTCGACCGGCTGCTGGCCGACGAAAAGTTCGGCGAGAACTGGGGGCGCTACTGGCGCGACGCCGTGCTGTATCGCCGCAGCGACGATCGGGCGTTGATCGCGTCGCAGAGCGTCGAGCAGTACCTCAAGGACGAGTTCAACCGCGGGGCGCATTGGGACGAGATCGCCCGCGAGTTCATCGCCGCCAAGGGCAAGCTCAACGAGGCCGGCGCGACGGCGCTGATCGCCTCGCAATGGGGCGAAGTGCCGGAGACGGCCGCCGAAGTCTCGCGGATCTTCCTGGGCGTGCAGATTCAGTGCGCCCAATGCCACGACCATCCGACCGACCGCTGGAAGCGCGAGCAGTTCCACGAGCTGGCCGCGTTCTTCGCCCGGATCGCGGTGCGACCCGTGATCGATAACGGACAGCGGAAGGGATTCGAGCTGACCTCGAGCGACATGCGCTTCAAGGATCGCACGCCGGCGCAACAGGCCAAGATCAAGGCGAATCTGAAGGGCAAGAAGAACGCCCGGCTCGAGCATTTCATGCCCGATCTGCAGGATCCGACTGCCGAGGGGAAGCTGATGGAGCCGGTGTTGTTCTTGACCGGCCAGAAGATGGAGCCGGGGGCTTCCGACGACGAGCGGCGCGCGACGTTGGCGAATTGGATTGCTTCGCCCGAGAATCCCTGGTTCGCCAAGGCGTTTGTGAACCGCGTGTGGGGTGAATTGGTCGGCGTCGGCTTTTATGAACCAATCGACGATCTCGGGCCCGACCGCCCTTGCGGCGCACCCAAAACGCTCGACTTCCTGGCCCGGCAGTTCGCCGAGCATGATTTCGACGTCAAGTGGCTCTACCGGACGATCGTCGGCACCCAGGTCTACGGCGCACCGAGCCGGCCACGCTCCCCCAACGGCGACAACGTGCCGACCACGGCCTGCGTGCAGCCGCTCCGCGCGGACCAGCTGTTCAACGCCTTGACGATGGTGCTCGAAGTCGAAGAAACGCAGATCGGCGCTGCGCCCGACAAGACCAAGGGCTACCGCGGTCCGCGGACGGCGCGGGCGCTCTTCCAGCAGGTCTTCGGCTTCGATCCGAGCACGCCCCGCGACGAGCTCGCGGCCACGATTCCGCAGGCCCTTTTGATGATGAACCAGCCGGGGCTGAATCGCGCCCTGAGCGCCGAGGGCCCGACCGGGCGCCGACCGGGCACCATGTTGGCCCGGCTGCTGGAAGAAACCGAGAACGACGAGGACGTGGTGGTCGATCTCTATCTCCGCTGCTTCGCTCGCGAGCCGAAGCCCAACGAGCTAAAGACGTGCCTCGACTACGTCCGGGAAGTCGGCAATCGAACCGAGGCGTTCGAAGACGTCCTCTGGTCGCTGGTCAACTCGACGGAATTCCTCTACCGCTAACGAACCATCGCCGGGGCTGAGCCGGCCTCGATCGCGCCATTCGCAGGAGCTTGTTTCCGATGCGTTATGAACACCACATGCAGTTGGCGATGCACCGCCAGGGGGTTGTCCGGCGCCGCGACTTCCTCAAGGGGATTTCGGCCGCCAGCATCGCGGCGGGCACGCTGAGCTGGACCGACCTGATGAGCGTCCACGCCGGCGACCTGCGAAAGCGCGGCATGGCCTGCATCGTGCTCTGGATGCAAGGAGGCCCGAGCCAGTTCGAAACGTTCAGTCCCAAGCCCGGCCACGAAAATGGCGGCGAGACGAAGGCCATTCAGACCTCCGTGCCAGGCATCGAGATCGCCGAGGGCTTGCCGCACCTGGCGCAGGTGATGGACGACCTGGCCATCGTCCGGTCGATGACCACCAAGGAGGGGAATCACCAGCGCGCGAGCTTCTTGCTGCACACGGGTTACGCGCCCACCGCCAGCGTCAAGCATCCGACCTTTGGCGCGATCGCCGCGCATCAGTTGCCCAACCCTGAGTGTGATCTCCCTTCGTTCGTGCGGATCGGCAACCAGTTCCGCAACTCGGGTGGCGGCGGTTTTCTGGGCGCCGAGTTCGACGCCTTCGGACTGCCCAGCGCCGAGCAGATGCCGGCCAACACCCAGCCGACCACTTCCAGCGAGCGGTTCAGTCGGCGCCTGGGGTTGCTCGGCCGGCTCGAGGCCGACGCCGCCAACGGCTCGACTGCTCCCTTTGCGGCCGATCATCGCAAGCTCTACGACAAGGCCTCGCGCATGATCCTGAGCCCGGCGATGAAGACCTTCAACATCGAGGACGAGCCCGAGGCGATCCGCACGGCCTACGGCGAGTCGGATTTCGCGACGGGCTGCTTGATGGCGCGGCGCCTGGTCGAGGCGGGCGTGACCTTCGTCGAAGTCAGCACCGGCAACTGGGACACGCACAACGACAACTGGCCGCGCACCGCCGAGCTCAAGGCGCAGATCGATCAACCGTTCGCGCAGTTGCTCCGCGATCTCAAGCAACGCGGACTGCTGGAAACCACGCTTGTTGTCTGGATGGGCGAGTTCGGCCGCACCCCGCGGATCAATCCCCGCGGCGGCCGCGATCACTATCCCAAGGCGTTCAACGTCGCCCTGGCCGGCGGCGGCGTCCGCGGCGGCCGCGTGATCGGCGCCACCGACCCGAGCGGCGCCGAAGTGAGCGACCGCCCTGTCGCGGTGACCGATCTCTTCCAGACTTTCTGCCGCAGCCTGAAGATCGACGCGGCGCACGAGAACATGAGCCCCATCGGCCGGCCGATCAAGATCGTCAACGGCGGTTCGCCGGTCGAAGAGCTATTTGCGTAGCGCAGTTTAGGCTGGGACAGAGCACTAGCCTCCCCCGCCATTGAGCTTTCGCGCGCCGCGGGGTAGAACGAACCCAGCCGGACGGGCCCCCCGTTCGGCGGGCGAGCCGCGCTCCGCGCTTGCCCGTCGCTTCCCCGCCAGCCGCTCGGGCTCGATGATCGAACTTCCCGCCATTACCCGGCACGAGGCGTCCAACGGCGCCCGCGTCTATCGGATTCCCTGCGAGGCGTTTCCCGGCTTCATCGCCTATGCCTACCTGGTGCTCGAGGCAGGGCCCCCCACGCTGATCGACACCGGCAGCGGTTACAACCACTCGAACGAGCATCTCCTGGCGGGGCTCGGCAGCCTCCAGGAGACCTTCGGCGAGCCGATCGCCGTGACCGACATCAAGCGGATCATTCTCACGCACGGTCACATCGACCACTTTGGCGGGCTGCCGCACATGGTCGAGCTGACCAATGCCGAGGTCGGCATCCACGAGCTCGACCGCCGCGTGCTCACCGCTTATGAAGAACGTGTGATCGTCGCCACCAAGTCGCTCCGCGTCTATCTGCAGCGAGCGGGCGTCGAGCGCGACTTCCAGCTCAAGCTGATGGAGTATTACGGCTTCTCGAAGAAACACGTCCGCTCGGTGCAGGTCGACTTCACCGTGGCTGACGGCCAGGTCCTCGACGGGATGCGGTTCATCCACACGCCGGGACACTGCCCCGGGCAGGTCTGCATCGTACTGGGGGACGTGCTGCTGAGCGCCGATCACATTCTCGAGCGAACCACGCCGCATCAATCGCCCGAGAGCATCATGGCCTCCACGGGCCTGGGGCATTACCTCGAATCGCTCGATCGCGTCGGCGCGCTCGGCGGTTTTGACATTGCCCTGGGAGGCCACGAAGGGCCGATCCACGACGTCTACAAACGGATCGACGCGATCCGCGACAGCCACCAGCGCAAGCTCGAGCGCGTGCTCGATCTGATCCGCGGCGCCGAAGCCCCGCTGACCGTCAGCGACATTTCCAAGCAGATGTATCCCACCATCAAGGGTTTCAATATTCTGCTCGGACTCGAAGAGGTCGGGGCGCATGTCGAGTACCTCGACCAGCATGGGCATCTCCGCGTGACGAACCTCGACGAGGTTGAGAACGAGGACAACCCGGCGCTGCGCTATCGGTTGGCTTAGCGCGGGTTCTCACCCGCCGCATTCGCATCCCCCCGAGCCCCGGGCCTCAGGCCCGGGGAGTTGAGTTTCGACCGAGGTCGCAACAACGTCAGCTCCGGGGACCTGAGGTCCCCGGCTCGTAAGGTGAGCGCGCTGCGATCGTGAGGACACAGCGCGTCTCTTGCCTGAGGATGTGGCTGCGCTTTTCGCGGGCGTCGGAGGGAGATGGCTTCTAGAATAAGTCGCTGGCGAAGAGTTCGACCGCCTTCCGTTCTTGCCGAGTTGTCGTCCGATGGATGTGCAGGCCACCACCGTCCCGCGGCGGCCGCTGCTGAGCAGCGGGATTCTGTTGGTGGGGGCCCTGGCCTACGCTGCCTTGTGCGTTCCCGCGATCCGGCGCCGCGGTTATCCGCCGATCGATCATTTCTGGATGGCGATGCCCTACCTGTGGGTCGGGCCGCTCGTACTTTCGGCGCTCTTCGACCGGGGAGCCAGCCGCCGGCGCTGGTTGATTGCCTACTCGCTGTTTACGGGCTTTGTGGACGCGGCGACGACTCAACATATGGTGCCGCGCCATGTGACCCTGGTGGGAACGCTCTTCGAGACGCTGCTGCTATTCGGTCCATTACATCTGCTCGTGACATTCGTCGTCGAAGTCGCGTTTCAGGCGGTCTTCAAGAACTGGCGCAGCTTCGGACCCGCCACCGCGAACGTTGAATGGCGACCCCGCCTATCGCTGTTCGAGTTCCTGGTGGCGATCTTCCTGATCTCCCTGATGGCAGCCTTTCCCGCCACCTATCGCCAATGGATGGTGACGCGCGAGCACACGCGCGGGCGGGAAATCGCGAACAGGGATTGGGCGCAGCATAACGCGATCTACTACTCGGACTCGGTCTACGACCCGATCTACCTGCCTGACGGAACCCACGTCGAGTACGAGTACGATCGCGAGACGGGCCTGCGCAGCGGATTCCCCCGGCCGCCGCGCGAACTGCGAAACGCCTACCGAGAGCGGATCAACGAGCTGCTCGGCGAACAGGGCATTCCCAAGTGGTCGGTGAAGGCGCTCTTGCTCTCGCCCGAGGAGTTGGCGGCCCGGCTGAACGATCCCGCGGGCATGGAGATCACCTCGCTGCCTTATGAAGTTACTCCGAGCATCGTCGTATTCCGGTCGGGCACGCTCTCGAAGTGGGGATCGACGATGACCGTTGGCGGGACGAGCTCAGGGATCACCTCCAGCGGGACCGGGCCTGCGGCAATTTCCTCGCGCGGCAACGGGCTGTCGATCGCCATGGAGCGCGACGGGTTGCTGGGTGTTGGCAGCGGCCAGCATCCGATCTATGTGCTCGATGCCGGCCCCGAGACGGTTTTGATTCGCCACGGCACGAATTGGATCGGGCTGTTTCATCGCGACGGGCGCTTGCTGCAATCGGCAAGCCGGTGAAGTGCGATGCTGGCACGGACGCTCGCCGGCCGTCGATTCGCAGCGTGATCGCGTGGATCTGGAACCCGAGCCGGGGACCTCAGGTCCCCGGAGCCCGTGCACGCGGGAGCACGGCGAGTCACGCTCGCAGGGACGCTTGACGTCGAGCCAAGGCTTCTCCCGGAACCTGATGAACGGGCTTGCGAGTTGGAGGCAACTCATACCCTCGCCCCGGTACTCCGGGGAGAGGGAAGGGTGAGGGGCAGTCCCGCTGTCGACGATCGTGCGCCTTCACCGACGAACGCCAAATCGCGCTCACGCCCCTCATCCGGCCTGTCGGCCACCTTCTCCCCGCGCCGCGGGGAGAAGGGTTTCGGCGCTTTGCCGTGCCATTGTTTCCCCGATCGGCCCCGCCAGCTACTTCAACTCCTTCACCCGAATGTTCCGGTAGCGAACGAACTCCTTGGTCGTGTCGCCGCCGCCGTGGACTTGCAGGGCGATGCCGCCGGTGTCGGGGTGGCGCTTCTCCGTGTCCTGAAACTCCATGAAGCGGACGCCGTTGATCCAGGTGGTGATCTGGGGTGGGTTGCCGACAATCCGCGCGCGGAGCTCGTTCCACTGGCCGTGCTTCCAGAACTTGGGCCAATCGGCGGGCGTCACGGGCAGCGGGAACTTGCACTCGACCGGCTTGATCTCGGTGACCAGTTGGCCGAAGTCGAAGTTGCGCTGATGGATTCCGCCCGAGAGGCCTTCGCCGTAGATGCCCGCCAGGTTGCCGTTGGCATGGTAGTCGATCATGTACTGGTAGGCTTGTCCCTTCTCGGTGCTGCGGAGGAACAGCCCGCTGTCGGGCACGAAGTCGTTGTTCATTTCAAGCGCGACTTCGAAATCGCCGTACTGCTTGTCGGTGAGAACGATGCCGCCGTTGCCGGGGATGTCCTGGGTGCCAGCTATCGCGCCTGCTTGCACTTCCCAACGCCCGCCCGACTTGTGCTGGCTGGCGCCGCTGTGGCCGGTCTGGGCGCTGACGTGCCAGCCAGCGAGCGACTTGCCGTCGAAGATCGACACAAAGCCCTCGTCGCTGAACTTCTCGCGCGCGAAGTCGGCGGCGGGCGAAACCTCGACGGACAAGACCGCGCACGCGCACGACAGACAAATCGACAGCGGCAATCTCATGATGCAGTACTCCAGGTGGCAGGAAGCACGGAAGCGGGCATTCTACAAGCTGCCGTGGCCCGTGCCAGAAAGTCGGCCTTCGGCCGCAAGCGAGCCGTCGCTTCCGCGAACTGATCGGGAACTTCGCCGGCGGAGGCCGCGTCTGAGGCCATGTCGGGCCCGTCGGCCCTGCGGCAGGAACACGGCGAGCGTGCCCCTGGCGCCCAAGAACCCGTGATGCAAAAATGAGGACCTCCGATGGGGACGAAATCGCTGCTTGGACTTTTCGCCGTCCTGTCGGTGTTCACGCTGTCGGGCCTGGGGGGCGACGCCGAAGAACCTAAGGGGGTGACCCTCCTCGGGACGCTCGAAGAATGGCAGTACCCCGGCGCGAAGTTCGGCGGGGCGACCATGTTCGACGGTGGCAACCACCAGGTCGCCGCGACCAACTGCGAGGCGCTCCTGACGACCGACGACTCCGTCGAGCAGGTGGTCAGGTTCTACACACAAAAGTTCGTTCCCGGCCCGGCCGATGGCCGGAGTCCCCTCAAGCCGGGCGAGATCGCGCAGGCTGTGGGCGTGCAGACCGATTCGGAGAATCGGCCCGTCGAGCTGCGCGTGATTACCGTGAACCGCGCCCGAAGTTCCACGACGCTGGTCGTCAGCCGGAGCCAGGGTGAGCAGAAGACGCACATTGCCTGGTCGCACTTTCAGTTGCTGGACCTCCCGCGCTAAGGGGCGGGTCCACGAGCGAACCACCCGCCCAGGGCGAGCGTATTGAGGGGGCCAGTCCGCGCGCCTGGCGCGAGGCCCAGCCGCGTGGTCGGCCGGTTTGGCCTTACGGTATGGCCTGCAACAGGTTACGATTATTGTCCGGGTGGCGTCTGCCCCCTCGACGGAAATTCTCGGACCGAAGCCAGCGACCCGACCATGCTGCAGCTCACGAACATCAAGAAGACCTTCACCGAGCCTGGGGGAGGTCGCCTGCCGATCCTCGATATCCCTCGATTCCGCGTCGATGCCGGCGAGCAGCTCGCCCTGGTGGGGCGGAGCGGATCCGGCAAGACGACGCTCTTGCACACCATCGCGGGCATCAGCCGGCCCGATTCGGGCGTCGTCGAGATCGACGGCACCGATATCACCCGCCTGTCCGAGGCGGTGACCGATCGCTTTCGGGCCGCCAAGATCGGCTACATCTTCCAGACGTTCAACCTGCTTCCGGCCTTCTCGGCGCTCGAGAACGTGCTGCTGGGGATGAGCTTTTCGCGGGGACGGGCCGATGAAGCCCGGGCCCGGCTGCTGCTCGACCGCGTGGGGCTCGGACATCGGCTGGCGCACAAACCCCAGATGCTCTCGGTGGGCGAAAAGCAGCGCGTGGCAGTCGCGCGGGCGCTGGCGAACCGGCCCAAGCTGATGCTGGCCGACGAACCGACGGCCAACGTCGACGCCCGGCATCAGCAGCAGATCATCGACCTGATCGTCGGGGCCTGCCGCGAGGAGAATGTGGCCCTGGTGCTGGTGACGCATGCCACCGAGGTGGCGGAGCAGTTCGAGCGCCTGGAGCACCTCGACCAACTCAATCAAGCGGTGGCCAACGTATGAGTCTCTGGAAGATCGCCTGGCGCAGTATTCAGCAGCGGACACTGGCTTCGAGCCTGACCGCCTTGTCGATGGCGCTGGGGGTGGCGCTGGTCGTGGCGGTGCTGGTCATTTACGGCGTGGTGCAATCGTCGTTCACCCGCGCGGCGCACGGCTACGATCTGATCGTCGGCGCCAAGGGGGGCAAGCTGCAGCTTGTCCTCAATACCGTCTTTCACCTGAGCCAGCCGATCGAGAACATTCCCTGGAGCTACTACAAGGAGTTCCAGCCGGGAGGACGCTTCGCCTCGCGCGTCGAATTCGCCATCCCCTACTGCCTGGGGGATAACTACGAAGGGTACCGCGTCGTCGGCACCATTCCCGAGATGTTCTCCGCGGTCGAGTACGCGCCGGGCAAGCACTACGAGTTCTCGGCGGGCGAGAATTTCAAGAAAGACAACTACTTCGACGCGGTCGTCGGATCGGTGGTGGCCAGGCGCACCGGGCTGAAGGTCGGCGACCACTTTGCCCCGACGCACGGGATCAGCGCCGAAAAGGACGGCCATAAGCACGACGAATTTCACGTCGTGGGGATTCTCGCGCCGACGGGGACTCCCAACGATCGCGCGGTCTTCGTCAACATTGAGGGCTTCCTGCTGCTCGACGGCCACGCCAAGCCCGTCCCCAAAGAGGAAAAACCCGCCGCGACGGCACCCGCGCCCGACGGAAGCCACGCCGGGGAGCATGACCACGCCCATGAGAAAGCGCATGACGAGCACGCGCACGGCGGCGAAGAAGGGGATCACCCCCCGGCAGCCGGCGAGGCTCAAACGGCCAAGCAGGCGGATGACGAGCACGCACACGCGGAGCACTCTCACGCCGACGAGCATGCCCATGGCGACGAGCACGCTCATGCCGATGAGCACGCCCATCATCACGATCACGACCATGACCATGGTCACCATCATCACCATCACGAGCCACTCCCCGAGAATCAGCGCGAGGTGACGGCAGTGCTCGTCAAGAGCACGCTGGTCGGCGGCCTGTCGCTTCCGCGCACGATCAACAAAGAGCAGTACGCCCAGGCCGTGTTCCCCGTGCAAGAGATCCAGATGCTGTTCAAGGGTCTCTTGGGGAATTTTCAGATGCTGCTGTTCGGGCTGGCGCTGCTGGTCGTGATCGTCTCGGGCATCAGCATCATGGTGAGCATCTACAACTCCATGAACGATCGCCGCAACGACATCGCGGTGATGCGGGCCCTGGGGGCCAGCCGCTCGACGGTCATGGCCATCATCCTGCTGGAGTCGATTCTGCTGGCCGTCGGCGGGGGGGTGGCGGGCGTGCTCATCGGGCACGGCCTGATCGCCGCTCTCGACCCGATTATCGAGGCCCAGACAGGCATCCGGATCGGTTTCTTGAAGTTTGAGTGGGTTGAGTTAGTTTTAATACCGGCCCTGGTGGTGCTGGCCGCGGTGGTAGGCTACCTGCCTGCCGTGGTGGCCTATCGCACCGATGTGGCGGGAGCCCTGAGCGAGCGTCCCTGACGCCGCAGTCTTTCAGCCGAGGAGTGACGCCATGCGTCGCATGCTCTCGAAGTGGACCTTACCGCTCTGTGTCGCGCTGGCGTTGGTACCGGCTGCCGCACTGGCCTGCCCCTTTTGCAGCGGCGTTTCGCTCACGCTCAGCGAAGAGATGAAGACCGCCACGGCCGCCGTGGTCGGCAAGCTCGTCTCGCTCCCCCCCGCTCCGGCCGACGGCCAGCCGCTGACCGGAGCCGACAGCAAGGCGGTCTTCGAGATCGTTACGGTCCTCAAGGGCGAAGATCTCCTGAAGACGGCCGACGCGCCGGCCGTGGGTCGCCAGATCGACGTGATCTATTTCGGCCAGGACGAGCCGGGCAAGCTCTTCTTTCTGCTCGGAAACGACACGCCCAACGTGAGTTGGGCCACGCCGATCCCGTTGACCGAGCGTTCGGCCGAATACGCGGCGAAGCTGCCCGGCCTGCCCGAGACGGGCGCCGATCGCCTGGCGTTCTTCCAGGACTACTTCGAAGACACCGAGGAGCTTCTGGCCCGCGATGCCTACGATGAGTTCGCCAAGGCGCCGTACATCGAGGTCAAGCAGCTCAAGGAGCGAATGCAGCACGATAAGCTCGTCGCGCGGATCAAAGATCCCAACGTCTCGCCGAGCCGGCGGAGGCTGTACTTGACGATGCTCGGCGTGTGCGGCAGCAAGGACGATCTGCCGCTGCTCGAAGAAATCGTCAAGAGCCAGAATCCCGAGCAGAAGTCGGCCCTCGATGCGACGATCGCCTGCTATCTGACGCTCAACGGCGTCGATGGCCTGCCGCTGATCGAGGAGCTGTTCCTCAAGAAACCCGATGCCGAATACACCGACACGTACGCCGCGATCATGGCTTTGCGGTTTCATGGGCAGGAGGAATCGCAGATTCCGCGCGAGCGCTTGGTCGCGTCGTTGCGATTGATGCTCGACCGCCCGGAGCTGGCCGACCTGGTGATTCCCGATCTCGCCCGCTGGCAGGATTGGTCGGCCATGGATCGGTTGGTGCAGCTTTTCAAAGAGGCCGACGAGCAGTCGAGCTGGGTGCGGGTGCCGGTGATCAAGTACCTGAAGGAGTGCCCGTTGCCGGAGGCGAAGGCGCACATCGAGGAGCTCGCCAAGATCGACCCGAAAGTGGTGCAGCAGGCCAATAGTTTCTTCCCGTTGGTGGGAGCCCCGGCGCCGCCGGCCGCTGCGGCCGATCCCGCCGCCACGGAACCTGCGGCGACCGACACGGCGGCAACCGCACCGGCGGCCGTCACGAATCCCCCCGCCGAGGGCGCAGCGAGCGAAGCTCCTGCCGATTCGACTCCGCCGGCCGAGACCCAGGCGGCGACCGACAAGCCGGCCGAGACCGCCACGGAGCCGGCTGCCGCCGCGACGGCGCCCGAGGAGGCGTCCACGGCTGCCGCCAGTCCGGCCGAGTCGTCGGAGGCACCCGCCGCAGAACCCGCCAAGCCGGCAGAGCCGGCCAGTGCGGCGGAAGCGTCGCCTGCGGCGACGGCCGCGGTCGGGACCCCGCCCGCGACCGGAGCGATCGCAGCACCAGCGGCGGAGCGGGCCGTCGAGATCCGCGAGAATCCCTGGACGACCATGTTCTGGGTGCTCGCCATTCCGCTGGCGGTCGGCGTAGTATTGATGGGACTGCTGTTGGTGATCCTGCGTGGGCAGCGCCCTTCGGCGAGCGCCTGAGTCCCCTGCCCTGCCTCGCAAGCTGACGGAACCAGAGAACGATGAGCGTCGCCTTTGCCGAAAACTCGTACTCCGGCATGACTCCCGAGGGGGAGGATTATCGCGCCCTGAGCTCGACCGCCGTGGCGAGCCTCGTTGCCGGGGTTCTCTCGGTGCTCTGCTTTTTGGGATGGTCGATGGCCATCCTGCCTTTGCTGGGCGTGCTGCTCGGCGCGCGGGCACTCTGGAGCATTCGCCGCACGCCCGACGAACTGACCGGCAAGCGCCTCGCCGTGGCGGGAATCGTGCTCTCGCTGGCCTGCTTTGCCGGCGGCTGGGGATGGTTGAGCTACGTCTATCTGACGGAGGTGCCCGACGGTTACACCCGCGTCTCGTTCAGCCAGTTGCAGCCCGACGCCTCGCGGCAGGGAGAGATCTTTCCCCCGTCAGCCTTGGAGCTGGATGGCAAGCGCGTGTTCATCAAGGGCTACGTCAAGCCGGGCGCACAAGCCGGCGGCATCAAGGAGTTCCTGCTGGTGCGCGACTTGCGCGAGTGCTGCTTCGGCGATTCGACGCCCAAGTTGACCGACATGGTTCTGGTACGCTTGCAGGATCCGCTGCGGGCCGATTTCTCGCTCTGGCCGCGTGGTTTGGCAGGCACGCTGCACGTCAAACCCGACGCGCTGGGACGACCCGACAGCGTGCTGTACTCCCTCGACGCGGACTATCTGAAATGATGCATCGTCTGCGGAGAGCCGGGCTGGCCTGCGGAGTGCTCGCCAGCTGGGGACTTGCGGGCTGCGAGAAAGCCGAGCTCGACGCGCCCCTCCCGCCCCCGGCGGTCGCCGAGGAGTCGGCGACGTCAGCGACGACGCCCCCGTCACCAGCGGCGGCCCCCGAAACGACGGCGGCTGCGACTTCCGCTGCGCTGCCTGCGGATCCGCGCGGCGGCGCAACACCTCCGGCGGCCGCGGCCCCGCCTCCGCCCAGTCGCCCGCGCGCTGCCAGCACGGCGCGGCGCAAGCCCGGCGAAGTGCAGGAGATCACCTTCGACGACATCAAGTTTCCGATGGAGAAGGAGGATCCGTTCAAGCGTGAGCTGCTGACGCCGCAGATCGTGGCGCTCGACGGCCAGCCGATTCGGATTCGGGGCTACATTCTGCCGAGCTTCCAGCAGACGGGCATCACGCAATTCGTGCTCGTGCGCGACAATCTGCAATGCTGCTTCGGCCCTGGCGCCGCGCTCTTCGATTGCATCATTGTCGAGATGCGCCCCGGCAAGTCGACCGATTACACGGTGCGGCCGGTGAGCGTCGAGGGCAAATTCACACTCGCCGAACTGGTCAATCCCGACGATGGCAAGCATCTGGCCATTTATCATCTCGACGGCGAGAAAGTTCAGTAGCCGCGCCAGCCTGGCGCCGCTCTGGAGCGCGTGCGCGATCGGCGTCGCGACGCTGTGCTTGAGCGCGGCCCCGGCCAGGGCCTGCCCCTTCTGCAATGCTGTGCTTCCCTCGTTCGCGCAGACGCGTGAAGCCGCCGAAATCGTCGCCCTGGGCGAAGTCACCCGCAGTGAACCCCAGTTAGCCGTCCTGCTGCGGGGAGTGCTCAAGGGCCAGGATCGAGCGCGGGCGGGCGAGCGCATTGAAGTGGAGCGGGTCGAGCCGCTGGCCCCGGGCAGCCTGTGCCTGCTCCTGGCCACGACGGCCGTCGAGCCGAGCGTCAAGGAACCAGGACTGGTCTGGACCTACCGGCCGGTGACGGAGACGAGTTACGCGTACTTTGCCCGAGCGCCGGAACTGCGCGTCGCTGGGCCGGAGCGTTTGCGCTACTTCGCCCGCTACCTCGAGCACCCCGACGCCAACATCGCGGCCGACGCGTACCTCGAGTTTGGGCATGCCCCGTTCGACGTCGTGGCACAAGCGGCCGACTCCCTGCCGCTCGAGAGCATGCGCCGCTGGATCGTCGACGAGAACGTGCCTCAGGAGCGCAAGGGCTTCTATGGGCTGGCACTGGGATTGGCGCGCGAGGCCCGCATACGCGGCGAGAACGCGGCGCTGCTCGCGCGTCTGGTCCGCGAGCCAGCCGACGATTTTCGCGCCGGATTCGGCGGCATCCTCAGCGGATATCTGCTGGCCGCGGGTGAGCCGGCGCTCGATCTGCTCGACGAACGTTTTCTGGCCCAAGCGGGCGCCGCCGATGGAGATGTCCGCAGTGCGCTGGCGGCGCTGCGGTTTTATCACGAGTTCGGCAAGGAGATTCCGCACGAGCGATTGCGCGCCAGCTTGCGCCACCTGGTGGCCCGCCAGGAGTTCGCGGCGGAGGCGATCGTTGATCTGGCCCGCTGGCAGGATTGGGGAATGGTGAGCGAGGTAGCGCGCTTCTACGATGCTCCCGCCGAGGTGCAACCGTCGGCGCGTCGGGCCGCGGTGGGTTATTTGTCGGCCTGTCCCTTGCCGGCAGCGGCGGCCGAACTGGCCGAGCTGCGGGCCCGCGATCCGCGTGGAGTGGGGGATGCGGAGGCTTATCTCAAGGCGTTCGGCGCCCTGCGCTGAGCGGTGCCGGCGCGATTGCCGCGTGCGTAAGCCGTTACGGGTAATGCGGTTTGCGTCTCCGCGGCCGTCGAGTATACTTGGCCTGCCAGCGCATCCGCGGGGCGAACTCCCCGCCGCATCGACAAAGCTCGTCGGAGTTGGGTTCCGGCGGTGACCTCTTAACTCGACCTCTCCGCGACGCTGTTTTCATGCCCAAGTACGTCGTTCGCTGTGGCTCGACTCGCTCGCTCGGGGTTTTTGGAACCGCTCAGGGGGCCATTTATCGCCGGGGAGCGCGCGTCATCGCGCGCACCGACCGGGGACTCGAGGCGGGCGAGGTTCTCTGCGAAGCAACCGACGCGGCGGTCGGGTTTCTCGACGAACCAACCCGCGGACAGGTCCTCCGCGCGATGACCGGCGACGATGAGAACGAGTTGTCGCGGATGCACGCGCAGGAGCGAGCCGAGTTCGAGAGTTGCCGCCGCCACATCGCAGCGCTCGAGCTGCCGATGGAACTGGTGGACGTCGAGCACCTGTTTGGCGGAGAGCGGATCGTCTTCTATTACCTGGCGGAGAACCGGGTCGATTTCCGCGAGTTGGTGAAGCTGTTGGCCGGCGAGTTCCAGACGCGGATCGAAATGCGGCAGATCGGCGTCCGCGACGAGGCCAAGCTGCTGGCCGATTACGGCGATTGCGGCAAGCCCGTCTGCTGCAATACGCACTTGACCAAGATGCCCCCCGTTTCGATGCGCATGGCCAAGTTGCAAAAGGCGACCCTGGATCCGACGAAAATCTCCGGGCGCTGCGGGCGGCTGAAATGTTGTCTACGCTATGAGTTCGACACCTACGAGGAGTTGCAGAAGGAGCTGCCCCCGGTCAACGCTCAGGTGATCTCGTCCAAGGGACGAGGCCGGGTGCTCGGGCAGGAGATCCTTGCCGGCCAGGTCCTGCTTGAGATGGAGGATCATCGGCGGCTGCTGT
>JAEUIK010000712.1 GCA_016793185.1 Planctomycetaceae bacterium
ACCGGGGCGCGTGGTTTCGCGCTACGCCACTCCCCGGTCCGGTGCTGCTGCTCAACGCGGCCACGGTCCCCTCGGCCGAGCTGCTGAACAAGATACGCCAGTGCGCGCAGCGCGGCGAAGTGGGCTGCGTGCGCACCAACGGGCGACTTGCCGCGGCCCTGCTGCCGGCCGGCCTCGCGCCTCCTTCGGCCGATGCCAGCGCCGAGGAGTTCGCCAGCTTTCTGCAGGATCTCAATCTCCGCGAAATCGACTGCCAGTTGCCGCTGGTCGAGTACCCGCACGATCTGGTGCGCCATCACGTGGCGGCGCTCAAAGCGAATCTTAACGACCGGCTCGCCCGCGGCGCGTATCGGGAGGTGGCCGACGGGGTGTTCGTTCAGGGCGAGGTCGAGCTGGGGCAATACCTGGTGACCGACAGCCGGCCGGGACCGATCCTGATCGACGCGGGGGCCAAGATCGGCCCGCACTGCTATCTCAGCGGTCCCGCCTACATCGGCGCCAACGCCCGGGTGATCGAACACTCGGCCATCAAGGATGGCGTGGCCCTGGGGCACACCACCAAAATCGGCGGCGAGGTCGAGGCCTCGATCATCGAGTCCTACACCAACAAGCAGCACCACGGCTTCCTCGGCCACAGCTACCTGGGGAGCTGGGTCAACCTGGGGGCGGGGACCTGCAACAGCGACCTCAAAAACACCTACGGCCAGGTCAACATGGAGTATTACGGCCGGAAGGTGGCCACAGGCATGCAGTTCATCGGCACCATCATCGGCGACTACGCCAAGAGCGCCATCAACACCGGGATCTTCACCGGCAAGACGGTCGGGGCCTGCAGCATGGTCTATGGCTTCGTCACGACCAACGTCCCGAGCTTCGTGAACTACGCCCGGCTCTTCGGGCAGGTAACCGAGACCCCGGCCGACGTGATGATCGCCACGCAGGGGCGGATGTTCGCCCGGCGGAACGTCGCCCAGCGTCCCTGCGACATGCAATTGCTCCGGGACATGTACGAATTGACCCGCCACGAACGGCAGATGGCGGGCGAGCCTTTGTCGCTATAATGGGCGGCCGGGGCGTTCGCCCCGTGGGGCCCAACCGCGAACCTCGACCCAGAGCGACACCTGATGAAACTGGCCGACGCCTACCGCGCGCCTGGCTTGACGATTTCGTTCGAGCTTTACCCTCCCAAGACGGAAGCGGCCGAGACGGAATTGTTCCAGCATGTAGCCGAGCTGATCAAGTTCGAGCCTGCCTTCCTCACCTGCACCTACGGCGCCGGCGGTTCGACGCGCGACAAGACGCTATCGATCGTCGGCCGGGTACGCCGCGATTACCATCGCCCCGTCGCGGCCCATCTGACGTGCGTCGGTTCGACTGTCGAGCAGATTCGCGCGTACCTGCGCGAAGCCCGGGAGCTGGGAGTCGACCACATCGTGGCCTTGCGCGGCGATCCGCCGGCGGGAGAGAAGTCCTTCCGCGCCGTCGAGGGAGGGCTCTCCTATGCCAACGAGCTGGTGAGCCTGATCCGCGCCGAGTTTCCCGAGTTCGGCATCGCCGTGGCCGGCTATCCCGAGAAGCATCAGGAAGCGCCGAGCCTCGAAGTCGATCTGGCCAACCTCCAGCGCAAGGTGGCCGCCGGGGCCGACATCGTCGTCACGCAGCTCTTCTACAACAACGACGATTATTTCCGCTTTCGCGACCGCGCCGGCGAGCTGGGAATCGACGTGCCGATCGTGCCCGGCATCCTGCCGATCACGAACTTCGCCCAGATCAAGCGGATCACGTCGCTGTGCGGCGCGCGATTGCCGACGGACCTCGTCGATAAGCTCACGGCGCTCGGCGACGACGTGCCGGGGCAGTTCGAGGCGGGAGTCGAGTTCGCCACGCGACAGGTCGAGGGCTTGATCGCCGCCGGCGTGCCGGGCGTGCACTTCTACGTGCTCAACAAGTCGCAAGCCACCAGCGAAGTGCTCGAGGCGATCGGCCAGACGCGAGCGAAGTAGCGCGCGACCACTAGGGCACTATCACAGCTTGTTTTTCGGGTGCCACTGGCTTCGCCAGTGCTCTTCATTCTTCGCGGGTAGGCTGTTCACACTGGCAGTGCCAGTGGCACCCAAAGGCAGTCTCCCGAAATTCAGGTGTGACGATGCACGAATGTGCGCCGCGCCTTCGCCTCAGGCGAATAGCGCCGGCCGCTCGACGAACTCCAGCCGCGCTTCGCACCAGGCGGCGATTGCCAGCAGCCGGTCTTCTTCGTACGGACGCCCCACCAGTTGCAGGCCCAGCGGAAGCCCCGCGGGCGATAGTCCGCACGGAATCGTCACGGCGGGCAGCCCTGTGTAGCTCCAGGGGGATTGGAACTTCGGGCTGCCGGTGCTGTCGCACCTCGGGGCGGCGGTGTCGGTCGAGGGCATCGCCAGCGCGTCGACCCCCTCCAGCGCCGCCAGAATCTCGTGCTGCAGCGATTTCTGATGCCGCAGGGCGTCGGCGTACTCGACGGCCGACACGTGCATCCCCTCGTCGAGCAGACTGGCGATGTTCGGGCCGTATTCGCCGCGCCGCGCCGGGAAAGTCTCGCGATGCAGCGCCAGCGCCTCGACGACCATGATCCGCCGGTGCATCCGGCGGACCTCGGCGAATGAGTCTGGCAGCGTCGCGGGTGCAACGATCGCCTCGGCCGCGGCCAGCCGCGCGAGCGCCGCGTCCGTGGGTTGGCGAACCTCGTCGGCA
>JAEUIK010000732.1 GCA_016793185.1 Planctomycetaceae bacterium
CCGGCAATAACGCGCGGCAGCCCGGCTCAAGGAGGCGCAGCGAGTGCAGCGCGATCGCGCGCCACAGCGGCGGCCGACGATCTCGCTTCTGGGGCCGATGGAAGCGCCGCGGTTCCCGAGGTCGGCCCCACTCCCGAGGGCGTCGGATCTTCGAATCCGGCTGCCGGCGGCGGGGACCGCTCCTCCCGCGTCGCTGCGAGCGAGCCCGCACCCGCGGTCCGCGGAGTGGAACGCATGAGCTCGGCGACGGCGACGCTGCCGCGTGGCGCGCCGGGTGCAGCCAACACGCGAGGTCGCGCTTCGGCGGAGCCTCAACTGGACGTGCCCGCACCCGCTCGGATGGCCGCTGGGCTGCGTCGCGATCGCGCGCCGGCGCTGGGGCTGAACGATCCCCTCGCGCGTCCGCAAAGCGAATCGCTGGCGCCGACGGCGGAGCGGTTCGTGCTGGAGCGGAGCTTCGGCGCGCCCACGATCAACGCCCGGATTACCGAGAACCCGATCCCCGAGTTCCGCCAGCGCAAGCCCGAGGAACGCGAGCGAAACGCCACCTCGCGCGGCGCGACGGCCGGTTCGGAGCGGGCGGTGGAGTTGGGGCTCGATTTCCTCGCGCGGCATCAAGCGCCCGACGGCCGGTGGACGCTCGACAAGTTCGATAACGGCCGCCCCGGCTACGAAGCGGCAGGTCTCGCCCAGATGCAGTCCGACACGGCTGCCACGGGACTGGCCTTGCTCGCTTTCTTCGGCGCGGGCTACACGCATCTCGACGGCAAATATCGCCAGCAAGTCGGCAGCGCGCTCGATTACCTGGTCGGCAACCAAAAGGCCGATGGCGACCTCTTCACCAGCGGCTCGCCATATGTCTGGCTTTACAGCCACGGGATTGCCTCGATCGCACTGTGCGAAGCCTACGGCATGACGCGCGATCCGCGGTTGCGCGAGCCGGCGCAGAAGGCGCTCGATTTCATCATTGCCGCACAGCATCCCACGCAAGGAGGCTGGCGCTACGCTCCGCAGCGCGAGAGCGATACGTCGGTGTCGGGCTGGCAGATGATGGCGCTCAAGAGCGGCGAGCTCTCGGGCTTGAACGTACCCGGCACGACCTATGAGCGTCTGAACGGCTGGCTCGACTACGCCCAGGCCAGCGGTCAGCAAGGTTCGCGCTACGTCTATCTCCCTGCTTCGCGTCAGCCGCAGCAGCGCTCGCCCTCGGTGGTGATGACGGCCGAAGCGCTGTTGATGCGGCTATATCTCGGCTGGGAGCGGAATGATCCGCGGCTGATCGCGGGGGCCGATTACCTGCTGGCGAATCTCCCGCGCTACGGCACGGCCAGTCAGCCCTCGCGCGACGCCTACTACTGGTACTATGCCACGCAGGTGATGTTCCAGGTGCAGGGGCCGCACTGGGAAACGTGGAATGCACAATTGCGCGACTTGCTGGTCAACAGCCAGGTGCGGCAAGGGCAACTCATCGGCAGTTGGGACCCGCTCGGTCCCCAGCCCGACCGCTGGGGGCGGCAAGCGGGCCGCATCTACGTGACGACGATGCACCTGCTGATGCTCGAGGTTTACTATCGGCACCTGCCGCTCTATCGAACGTTGGGGCAGTAGGGGCGGCTAACCACAAAGTCACGAAGGCACGCAGCCGAAAGAGTGTGCCGATCAAAGGCAGTATCAATCTGCCTCTCCTGCGCGTTCGATCACTCGCGGGCACTCTGGCAGCGATTCCAGGAACATCCGCCCATAGTGCTTGGTGCGGATTCGCGGGTCGAGGATCACGACCATTCCGTGGTCGCTCCGCGTGCGGATCAGCCGGCCGAAGCCTTGCTTGAGCTTCAGCACCGCCTCGGGGAGCTGATACTCGGCGAACGGGTTGCCGCCCCGCGCGCGGATCGCCTCGAGCCGGGCTTCCAACAACGGACGGTCGGGCACCGCGAACGGGAGCCTCGTGATGATCACGTTCGTGAGCGCGTCGCCCGGCACGTCGACCCCTTGCCAGAAGCTATCCGTGCCGAAGAGCACCGAGCGCGGGTTCTGCTTGAAGCGCTCCAGCATCTGGCTGCGGGGCAAACCTTCGGCTTGCGACAGCAGCGCCAGATTCTGTTCGGCCAGCCAGCC
The DNA here is from genome assembly GCA_016793185.1 of Planctomycetaceae bacterium. Classification (GTDB taxonomy): domain Bacteria; phylum Planctomycetota; class Planctomycetia; order Pirellulales; family JAEUIK01; genus JAEUIK01. The sequence goes on from JAEUIK010000732.1 coordinate 2,116, forward strand.
GGCCAACTGCGTCGCCGCGCGGCGGAGCGTCTGATAGCTCGTGAAGAGCACGAAGGCATGCCCATCGCTGCGCTCGACGTAGCGGCGAATCATCTCCCAGCTGGCGCGCTCGAAGCCGGCGGGATCGGCGGCCGGGTCGGGCATGCCGTCGACAAGGATCAGCTCGGCCTGCTCGGCGTAATTGAAGGGGCTCCCCAGCCGCTGCTCGTCGGCCTGCGTCACGCCGATCCGCGATTTGAAGAACTCGAATCCCCGCTCGCCGCCGACCGAGAGGGTCGCGCTCGTGAGCACGACCGTCGAGATCTTGTTGAACAGCTCTTCGCGCAGCGCCGCGCCGACATCCAGCGGCGCCGCCACCAGGCTCACGCGCGGTCGCGGGCCTCCCAGCTGCTCAATCCAGTAGACCGACTCGGGATGGGCCTGCTTATGCCAGCTCGACAGCTCGCCGGCAAGCGAGGCCAGCCGATCGGCCGCGGCGGTGAAGTCCTGCCGCTCCTCCGGCTTGGGGAACTTCGTGCCCTCGCGCGTGACTTGCCGCGCCAGTCGCTCGAGCATGGGGGTGAGGCGATTCTCCACGATCTCCGGTTCGCGCACCCGGCCGTTCGCGTGGCCGTGCCCGGCAAGCCAATGCCCGACGTCGTCGAAGAAGTCGGCGCTCGCCAGCCGGCATTCGTCGACTTGCCGCTGCGCCTCGCGGAGATTGTGGTGAACGAGCAGTCCCTTTTGCGTGCGGTCGTTGTAGAGCTTGTTGAGGATGTACTGCACCTGGTTCGACGTGATCTTGAGCCCCAGGTGGTCGCCGGCCACCTGCTCGAGCGTGTGGGCCTCGTCGACGATCGCGATGTCGTAGTCGGGCAGGATGCTCGCGCCGGCGCGGCGCAGCGCCAGATCGCTGCAGAAGAGCGCGTGGTTCACCACCAGCACCTGCGCGTTCTGCATGCGGCGCCGCGCCCGGTAGTAGAAACAGTCGTTGTACTCGGGACAGTTCCGCCCCATGCAGTTGCCATGCTCGCTGGCCGCTTCATCCCAGACCTGCGACAAAGGCTTGTAGTCGAGATCGCTGAGCGAGCCGTCGTGCGTCTGCTTGCTCCAGGCAGTGAGCGCGCGGAGCTGGCGAAACTCCTCGTCGTCGCGGAACAGGCTCGAAGCTCGGGCGACAGCCGTATGCAACCGCCGGCGGCTCAAGTAGTTGCTCCGCCCCTTGACCAGCACGGCCGTAAATTCGACCGGCATCACCGCGCGGAGAAACGGCAGATCCTTGTGGATCAACTGCTCCTGCAGGCTGATCGTGTGCGTGGCGACGACGGCCGTGAGGGTGGGCTTGTCCTGCTCCTGCCGTTCGGCCGCGGCGGCCAGGATCGTCGGCACGAGGTACGCAACGCTTTTGCCGACTCCGGTGCCCGCTTCGACCACCAGGTGCCGTTTGCGGCGGATCGCCTCGCCGACAGCCTCGGCCATGGCGAGCTGCTCGGGGCGCTCTTCGTAGCTGGTCAGGCGCGCGGCGATGCGGCCGTTTTGACCCAGGATGTCTGCCGGCGAAACCATTCCGTGTCTCGAAGACCGCGCGGGAGGCGACGTTGGGAGAGGAGTTCGCCCCGGCTCGACCGCGCCGCTGCCAGCCTAGCAATTAACCGCGCCCATCGGTAGCGGCAGCGCCGGGCGAGCCGCTCTCGGCCGCGGCTCAGCGGGAACTCGAATTGGTCCCCCGCGCGAAGTCTGATATGTTGTCCGGCGACCGGACTTTCCGTCACTGCTGGCTGGAGACTCGCCCCCGATGATCGACTTCCGTTGTACGCAGTGTGGCAGGCTGTTGCGAACTCCGGACGATGCGGCGGGCAAGCAGGCGCAATGTCCCTCGTGCGGCGCGATCCAGCCGGTCCCGGCGGCGTCAGCCCCCGAGAGCGCGAGCCCGACGCTGGCGACGCCTCCCAGTCTCAATCCGCCGCCGAGCTTTCCGTCCGCCAATCCGTACGCCGGAACGGCGTACGAAACGATCCCCCAGGGAGGAGTGCCGGCGGGTCCCATCGTGCCGAGCCGGCTCGACCCGGGCGAAGCCCTCTCGAAATCGTGGCGCATCGCCCAGCCGCAGATCTTGTGGCTGTTCTTGTTCGGCCTGGTGTACATGATTGTCAGCTACCTTGCGGGCGGGGCCCTGGGACTCGCAGCTCAGTTGATCAAGGTGGGGGCCGGCCTGCGCGGGCCCGAGTTCGATGTCCTCGCGCAATTGCTCGTCCAATTCGCCTCGCAGTTCGTCAGCATCTTTCTCTCGCTCGGCGCGGCGATCTACACCCTCAAGTTGGCCCGAGGGCAGAACGCCACGCTGGTTGACCTGTTCGCGGGTTTTCCGTACTTCATCCGCGGTGTTGTGGCGATGTTCCTGATCTCGCTGATCTTGCTGGGCCTGGCGATCCCCTGCGCCATTCCGGCCGGCGTGGCGGCCGTAGCGGTTGGTCCCGAATCGCCAGCGACTGTCATCGCCGCGGTTGCCGGATTCGCCGTGTGGGGATTGGCGGGGACGATCGTCTGGCTAATGGTCGGGCAGGTCTACTATGTGCTCGTCGACCGAAACGTCGGGGCGATCGAAGCGCTCGGTATCTCGCGGCGGATCACCGCCGGCAACCGGCTGGTACTGTTCGTGCTCTACATCCTGTTGGGTGTGTTCGTGCTGATCGGGATGTGCGCGCTCTGTCTGCCGTTCTTCTTCGCTCTGGGGTTCGGCTTCCTGCTGCTGACCGTGGCCTATCTGATTATCTCGGGGCAGCCGACGATTGCCGACGCTCCGCCCGCGTCGGCCAATCCCTTCGCGCCGGGCGCGGCTCCCCAGCCGGAATTCGGCGGGTAGGAATTTCCAAGATCGGGCTCGACCGGGCGAATAGTGCTTGAGGACCGGCAACGGGCCGAGTGGCGCATCAACCTGCGCCAGTTGCCGGCCGGCGGGGACTTTCGACGGTCAAGGGAGCCAGTTCCGTGATCGAGTTCCGCTGCCGCTCCTGCCAGAGCCTGCTGCAGGTCGCCGACGACCTGGTGGGTCGGCAAGCGCGCTGCCCCGCCTGCGCGAAGGTGAACATCGTGCCCTCCCGGCCCACTTCGCCGGGGGCGGGCGAGCCTTCTCCGGCAGAACCTGGGAAGGGAGCCGCATCCGGCGACTTCGCGGCCACGCTCCCCTATTCCGGTTCGGTCGCCGGTCCCGGCAATCCGTATCGCTACACCGCGGCGTCCGCTGAGCCGGACATCCCCTGGAGCCCCCGGACGCTTCGGCCGACGCCGATCCTGGTGGGGGACGTGTTGGTGCAGACCTGGCAAATCTTTCGCGACCACCTGGGAAGCGTCGTGGGGGCGTCGCTCGTCGTCTACCTGCTCGATGCGGTGTGCGGCGCCCTGGTGAATTCGCTCTATCATGGCGCCGTGAACTCGACTTCCAGCAGCCTGGCCACTTTCCTGATCTGGGGAATCACGTTCGTGGCCGGCACGGCGTTCTCCATCTGGGTGACCGCTGGCCTGATGCTCTACCTGCTGCGCATCGCGCGGAACGAGCCGGTCCATTTCGGGCAACTGTTCGAAGCGGGCCACCTTGTCTGGCCGGCCGCCATCGCGAGCGTTGCCTATACGATCGTCGTCACGCTCGGGCTCATCGCCTGCATCGTGCCCGGCATCATGCTGGGATTGATGTACTTCCCGGTGCTGCCGCTGGTGATCGACGCGCGGCTGCCAGTCGCCGAGGCGTTCCGCACGTCGAAGCAGGTAACGGCCAACAACCTGCTGGCAGTGGGGGGCATCTGGCTGATCAGCGTCGGCCTGGCGGCGGTGGGAGCGCTCACGTGCGGAATCGGGTTGCTGGCGACGATGCCCTTCGTCGCCTTACTGCAAGCCGTGACCTACCTGGCCATCACCGGCCAGCCGATCCCCGCGGCAAAGGGGTGACGCCGAGTACTTGAAACGTCTTCTGTAGTCGGGCTCGACTGTACCCGAGGCCACTGGCCTCGGTCTTCGCTTCTGTAGTCGGGCTCTGTGAGCCCGATCCGGCAGAAGAGTAAACCACCAAGGGCACGCAGAGGAAAAAGTGTGGGGCGACTCCCCCTATAGCCGAGGCCACTGGCCTCGGTCTTAGCTCCTGTAGTCGGGCTCTTCGAGCCCGATCCGGCCGCGGTCACTGACCGCGGCTACAGAAATCAGATCGCCAACGCCTCAACCTGACTCCCCAGTCGGCTCCAGAAGACAAATGCATCGGCCTCGCAGAGGCCGACTACAGAAGAGCGCGGTCGCTGGCCGCGGCTACCGCAAACAAATCGCCAACTCCTCAACCTGGTTCCCCAGCGACCGATTACTTCGCGCGTTGTGGCGTGATCGTTCCCTCTTCGGGACTGCTGGCCGTGGCGTAGAGCTTCTTGGGGATGCGGCCCGCCTGGTAGGCGAGCCGGCCCGCTTCGATCGCCGCTTTCATGCCCTGCGCCATCAGCAGCGGATCGCGGGCGTGGGCGATGCCCGTGTTGAGCAGCACGCCGTCGACTCCCAACTCCATAGCCAGCGTCACGTCGCTGGCCGTGCCGACGCCGGCGTCGACGATCACCGGATAGTCGGGGTCCCCCTCCTTGAGGTACTCGAGGCAGATGCGAATGTTGTTGGGATTGAGGATTCCCTGGCCCGAGCCGATGGGGCTGCCGGCGGGCATGACACTTGTTGCACCCGCTTCCTTGAGGCGGCGGGCCGTCATTGGATCGTCGGTCGCGTAGCAGAGGACCTGAAAGCCTTCGGCCACGAGCCTCTCGGTGGCGGCCAGCGTGGCCACCGGATCGGGGAGCAGCGTCTTGGTGTCCCCCAGCACCTCGAGCTTGACCCAGTCGGCGCCGGGATTCTCGAGGCCCAACAGAATCTCGCGTCCAAGCCTGGCGACGCGCACGGCATCGTCGGCGGTGAAGCAGCCCGCGGTGTTGGGGAGCAGCGTGTAGCGGGCGGTGTCGATGTAGTCGAGGATGTTGCGGCCGACTGAATCGATCAGGCGTTCGCGGCGGATGGCCACGGTGATGCAGTCGGTGCCCGAGAGCGCGAGGGCTTCGGCCATGACTTCGTAGCTCGAGTACTTTCCGGTGCCGACGATCAACCGGCTGGCCAGCGTGTGCGTGCCGACGCGGAGCCGATCGCCGGTTGATAGCTCGGTCGCCATGGCGACTAACCTCCTCCGACCAGGGTGACGATTTCGAGCCGATCGCCGGCCGCCAGCAGTCGCTCGGCATGCTGTTGGCGCGGAACCAGCTCGAGGTTGATCTCGACGGCGCAGTGCTGTGGACGCACCCCCAACTCGGCCAACAGCGTGGCGACGCTGGTTTCCTCGGCCACCGAGCGTGGCTGACCATTAACGACGATGGCGAGCGTCATGAGGTTCGGATCGAGCGGCGGACGCTCACTGGTCGCGGACGACCGCGGTGCGGAATTGCGTGACATCGAGGGGAACGAGCTGCGCCTGGAAGGCGGCTCCTTGTTTGTGCAGGGCGGGATTCCAGGGAACCGCGTAGGCGGCCACGCGGCCAGTCGTCAGCTCGGCGACGTAAACCACCGAAGCGCTGGGTTGCACGTTCGAGCCCCCGATGCGGCGCAAATCGGCCACGCCGGTAACCATCAGGAAGCGCGGATTCTTGGCCGGGTCGACCCCCAGGTCCTGCAGGATATT
>JAEUIK010000773.1 GCA_016793185.1 Planctomycetaceae bacterium
CGCACGGTGGCTGGCAGTCCGCTCAAGTGGCTCTCAATCGTGGATGAGCACACGCGGGAGTGCCTGGCTTTGAAGGTGGATCGGGGCATCACGGCCGAGGATGTGATCGACACGCTCGCCGAGTTGTTCTCGATGCGTGGCTTGCCGCAGGCAATTCGCAGCGACAACGGTCCAGAGTTCGTGGCCCTGGCCATCCAGGGCTGGTTGAAGCAGGTCGACGTACAAGCGTTCGACATCGCACCAGGCAGCCCTTGGGAGAACGGCTACGCCGAAAGCTTTCACAGCCGGCTGCGAGACTAATTCTTGGCAACTGAGGTATTCGAGAGTCTGAGCGCAGCAGGGAAGCTGAGCACGGCCTGGAAGGAAGATTACAACCATCACCGGCCGCACAGCTCGCTGGGGTACTTGACCCCGGTGGAGTTCGCGGCCCGCTGTGCTGCTTCCGTTACTAGCTGCCTTTCGCCTACGGCTCAGGCCAGCTCTCCACTCCAGCAGCACAGCGGAGTTTCCCTAATCACTACCTTCATACCGGGTGGTACAGGAATTTGATGCTGGTCAAGGTCAGTGGATAGTCTGGATTGTGTCGTTCAAGCCAATTTACCTGTTCATCGATGGTGGCCTGAATATTGAGCAATACGCACGGACCGTTCGTACTACATCCTCCGTCGTGGCACCCCAGGTGTTTAGTCCATCGCCATCCGGGGGGAGCGCTTGCCCGGGCGGAAAGTAGCGGATCGTAGCCAAAGTTCCAAAAATAAGGCATTGATGCCAAAGGTGATCCCGAAGTGTGAAGGCGTCCCACGGTAATCGGGTGACCGCGGTTCCTAATGCCACCACGGGTTGACCACTGGAGCCAGACGTCGAGTGTTCTGTTAGGGGACCAAGATCGGGAGGGATGTTCTGGCTTCGCAGCATATCTCTTCCTAGTTGGAGATCTCGTCGCGAGAGGAGTGGCATCTGCCGCCACCGCTTCGCATCGATTACCCTACGTTTCGGTAAGCCGATCACCTCTAGCCGGTCTCGATAGAACGGGACCGTGCGATAAAGCGGTGGTACTGCCGCGGGCGCCGGTCGTGTGCAATCACTTGTCCCAATTGCTGGTTCGTCCGCGCAAGCAATTCTTCTGGTTTGAGGCGATCGGATTTTTCAAATTGGTAGAGTAACGCCAACATCGCGTTTCCCCTCGGATTAGGGAGACTAGACCACGAACTGTACGAGATCGAAGTACGCGGACGAAACACGGCGACACCCAAGGCAGCAAAAGTAGCGCATTAGTGGTCTGGGCAGTACATTATGTGACTGTCCTGGCAGTATTTGGTCAGGTAAGTGCAACGTGCCTCGCGGATGAGTCCGATGCCAACACCATCGTTACAAGTCTATATTCTCACCTTTTGCCGCGACGCCGAGCAGCTTTACGGCACAACACTGATATTCAAAACATTGCGAGTGGGTTTTCCTAATGCTCGCGTCGTCGTCGTCGATAACGCAAGCCTACCGGAAGTCCGCAACGAGATTCGAGCCCACGCGCGAGATGTCGGTGCTACACATATGCAGCTCGCCCAGGCGATCCCCCACCATATTTTTATTGAGCGCACGTTAGTGGCAGGCCAGGCATCGCGAATGGTGTTTCTTGACCCGGATATTTGCTTTTGGAAGTCGGTTGAGACGTGGAGCTTTGATGAACTGATCGCTGGCCGCTTGATGCCTGAGCATAGAGACTACTCCACAGACTGTACCGTCCAGCCTCGACTGCACACTTCCTTCTTGTGGTTCGACAACGTGCGGAAACTGCTCGAAACGATGGATCGGATTAGGAAGTTCTACTACGAGGTTGATCTGTTCAAATCGACCATGCTGCCGTTTCATCAGGGCTGGATTCGATACGACACTTGCGGTGTTCTCTATAATGCGATTCGGCGGAGCACACATGCTTTCGTCGAGGACGAGCTGGATTGCTACGATCACCTGTTCTGCGGCACGCACATCGCCCGGGTGGCACCTAACTTGGCGCCTAGACTTCGCGAGTTCTTCGAGAACTCTCATGAGTTGGCAAAAACTAATTATTCGGCGCTGCGAGGCCTCTGGCGGTTGCAGGAGGAGTATTTTCGTGTGATGACGACCGGATGAAAGAATGCGCAATGTTGTGAGCATGCGATTCCAAGTCGGATAAGTTCAAAATCGGAAGGCGAGTGTCAAGAGCCGTTTTCTCGCGCTATGCTTCTTAGCCCGACATCTCCCGCGAGTTCCGACTTCCGTAGCCAAATTCCGTCGTTGGCTTGCCGCCGAGATAGCCGTCGGTTTGGCGCAAGATTGGCTGCCGTAGCCATTTCCTTTTACGCCGGGGGCTTATTCTATGGCGTCGTGAGAATAAAGGTTCTTAGCCATTCAAGTATTTGGCGGCTCCGCGAATATTGTCGGGTGCCACAGTGTCATCGTCCGGTGCTGACTCGGCACAAGTACCGGTGTTTCGTTGAATGACGTCCGCGGGCGAACCAAGTCAGTTAGCCGCGCGAGCCCCATGCAAGCGCTCTTCTGTGCGAGATTTCGGGAAAGCGTTCAAAGCGACGCGCGCATAAGAATGCCCGATGACCTTGGCTCGCAACGATTTGCTGCGAAAAAAAGTCATCGGGCAGGTAGTCTGGGCAACAGGACGAAAAACCGGAGCCTAGTTTTCGACATTGCCGAGCGTTAGTCCCGAATTCGCCTCAACCTTGGGTCCAGCCGTCGACCGCGAATTCTAGATTCTCGGCCCACTAGAGAGTTTGGCGCAAAATTGGCCGCAGAAATCGAAACGTCCGCGGAACTTGGCGGTCGTGCGTACTCTCCAGAGGATCGGGCGTGAGCAATTGCAATGCAAGAACTGGTCAAAATCGGCGGACTAACGCCGCATTTCGGGCGACGATTGAGGATTCGCAGCGTCAATCACAGAACTTGAAAGTTCGACGCCGGGCACCAAGCGAGGACGACGGGACTCGAACCCGCAACCACCGGATCGACAGTCCGGTAAAATAGGGCGGATAGGGCAAGACTGAATGCGCACCGGATTGTGACTCCGGTGCGCCAACAGGGCAGGGGGGAACGAAGTGAACGACCAGTGTGCGCACGCACAGGTACACAGGGGCGCTCACTGCGTGTAATCTGAGTCTCGGCCGGTAGACCGGGCGGCGGGATTGGGCCCCGCCGCTTTTTTCTTCTCTGCGGTTCGGGGCGCGCATGATCCGGATCCACTGCGGCGCGTGCGGGGGAAGATTTCGCGGCCAGGATCATCTCCGCGGCCAGCGTGTGACGTGCCCCCAGTGCGGCGGCCCTGTCATGGTGCCGGCCAACGCTCCACCGCTGGTCACGCCCCCGCCGATTACGATTCCTCCCGAAGGCTCGTCGCTCGTCACGACTTTGAGTCCTGCGGCGATCCCCGCCTCCCTCGCCCGCAGCCCAAGACCACTGCGACGTCGGCGCAGCCTTTGGCGAATCGCCGGAACTCTCGCCCTGCAGTCCCTGTTCCTCCTCGCCGTGTGCATCGCCGTGCCGGCGGGGACGATGTTCGTGTTGGCTGCGCAGTTTCTGATCGTCACTGCTCTCTTGGGGCCGACGATCGGTGTGATCTACGTCCTGGTCTCGCTGACCAGCGCCGGACTCGCGGCGACGATCGGCCATGGACGCGAGAGCGGGTACGCGGGATTCCTGCTCGGACTTTTCTTCGGTCCGCTGGGGCTCTTCGCCGTCTGCTTCATTGACGGCCGTCCTGCCTGCCCGGCCTGCCGCGAGCACGTCTCGTCGCGCGCGATAAAGTGCCCCCGGTGTCACACCGCGATCCGCCAGCTCACCCTGCCCGAGCTGACCCTCCCGCCAGAACTATTTCACGTGAAATAGTTGCTGCAGCTCGCCCCTACGCGACGCGCTCGATCCAGCGGTATGGCAAGAACGGGGGCCAGGCGACGCCGCTGGGTTCGTGCGTGAGGTTGTGCACCTCGCGCCAACCCTCGGGGATCGGCGTGTTCGAGTGCCAGAGTCGGATCGTTCCGATGGGATCCGATTCGAGCATCGTGACCATGGCCTTCTCCTACTGGTACCGCTCGATGAAGTAGATGCCACGGTACGGCGGAAGGTGGTTGGCACTGTTGACGCCGGTCACGCGCGAACTTGAGTGAGCCGCCCGAGCCGATCTGCGTGATCATGTCCCCCAGTGCCAGCCCCGCAAAAATCTGCCGGACCCCCAGCGTGAAGGCCTGCCGCTCGCGGCTGTACCACTGGTAGGCGATTTGCGCGAGCGCGCGGAGCTTGTCGCGATCGTCGCGGACGAACCCGCCATTCTCACAGACCTGGGGACTAATTGACGCGCTTGATCCAGTTGACGCCGCGCCAGGGCGGCTCGTGATTGGCGGCGTCGATCACTCGGGTCGTGCCGCCAGCGCCGCTGGAGCCGCTACCTGTGTGCGTGTGCGTCAGGTTTCCGCCGGTCGCGTTCACGCCGTGGCTTCCGTCGGCGCCGACGAGGTAGCGCCCACGCATGTCCGGAGTCGCGGCCGAGCCATCGCAGATGGCCCACCCCGGCGGTGCCGGGGCGGTGAACCAGGGGCGAATCGTCCCCAGCGGAGCGTCAAAGCATTCGGGGGAATGCACGATGTATCCTCCACTGATCTGCCCCGATCCGGCGCTCGCGAAGCTCTGGTTGTAATTGAACTTCGTATAAAGAAACTCCTGGCCGCTCTGGATGTTGATGCGGGGGGCCACATCGCCGTTCAGCCCGCTCAGCGGGAATCGCCCGTAGATCTTGAGCCTGATGTCGGGGTAGTCCGTCGTCCCACCGTCGTACACGACGCCATGAAAGCCCACTGGATGGGCGATCACATAATCCTCCGCCCCAACAACGGAGCGCGAGTAAGCCCTGGCAATCAGCGGGCGGAAAAAGTCGTCGGCGATGAAGTAGCCGTAGTGGAAACCGTCGCTGTCAACATTCGAATCGACGCCCACCAGCACGTATCCCGGGAGCCCTGGGTACATCACGCGAAACTTTGCAATGTCGGAGGCACCCACGCCCGGGAGTTCACCCCAGGGGGTGAAGATCAATGGGCTGAAGCTAAATGACGCTGCGCACATTCGAGCCCGAACCGGCGACGATCGAGCAAGACTAAAGTGACAGGGCGCACCCAAAAAGTTGTCGGTGTCCGGCTGTCCGTCCCCCTCGTGAAGAATGATCGGAATGCCTGAAATTCCGATTGGGGTGTTGTTCTGATGGGCCTGCGCTACGAGCGATCGCATGCCGCCGGTGCCATTCTGGTGCAGCGTTTGGACGTTCACGAGTCGAGCCGGGTTGCCGCCGTACAGAGGACGAGAATAATCCTGCCCCATTGCCGGCAACCGCTCACTGCGGGCGCAGACGTTCTTGATGTTTGGTTGATTTGGCACCACTTCGACGGTGCAGGTAGCTTCGTCGCCCGGATCGGACCACATTTGTGCTCCGGTCACGATGAACCCGAGCCCCTTCCGCTTCGCAACCCATGATCCTGGGAGCGGTCCGATCTCATCTCCCTGGGAGGGATGCTTAATTGCGGTGGCGTGGGAGTAATCCGCCGGGTCCCACAAAACGCGCGTGGGCGTACCACGGTCGTCATTGAACCAACGGCAGACGCCACTCCCCCCTGAAGCAACCGGGTCACCGATGTTGACGGCGTACTGATAGATCTGCGGGCCCAGGTAGTCGGTGTGATCGGTCGCCGTCGTAGAATTCGTCGGATCGTACCATTGCGTGTCGGCGGGACGGCGCACGAGCAATACGCTCGCGTCGTCCGGGTCCGCCAGCCAGAGCGTGCGGTTCGAGCTAAAGGCAACGGGGCTGGTGCCGGCGATGGCGTCGGCCTCCGAGAAGTGAAACGACACGGTGTTCGTGCTGACCGCTTTCACCCAATAGATCGCGTTCCGCTTAAGAGTCGGCGTCGAGGGGATTCCGATCGGAAATCCAACCAGCATCTGTGACGCGGGCGGGAGCCCATGCGCCAAGGTATCAGCAGTCGTCGCGAACGAATCGCCATTCACCACGTTGTAGAAGCGCCTGGGCCGCGACACTCCGACGATTTGCATCACGCCCCACGTAGGTGCGGTCGTGGCATCGACATTGCGAAATTGGAGTTGGGGCTGCGGCGATCCGCCGCCGGCGTAGAAGGTCCAGAAGCGCCCGTTCTGCGGCCAGACCTCGACCAGCGTCTCCCGCGGGATGTACGTCTCGGCGATGTTCTGCACGAGCGCGCGGGCCTCGGCCTGGCGGCCGTTGACCGTCCGCGTGATCATCCCGGCGACCGAGTCGTCGAACGTCGCGTCGACGAACTTGATCCAGTAGGTGTTCGGCGTGCTCCCCTCGGCCGGGTAATCGCTGGTGCCGGGCGCGTAGTCGGTAACCGCCAACTTGGGCCAATGCGTCTGCCCGGGCTGGGCGATCGTGCCGCGCGGGCTCAGGTTGCGGACGACGCCGGCCAGCCCCGTCTCGAGCGACGAGACACGGCCCGCCCGCTGCGGGGTACGTTCAGCCACGGCGGCGGATCCTTTCTCCAAAGGCGTGCAGGTCGAGATCGCCGAAGTCGGTCGCGATCGCGGTGGTCATCCCCACCAGGTCGTACTTGATGCCGGTCACCGCTGAATTGACGGTTACCGTGTGGTCCCCCGAGCCGATCTGGGTGATCAGGTCGCCGACGAGTAGACCCGGAAAGAGTTGACTGATTGTGAGACTGAAGGCTTGCCGCTTGCGGCTGTACCATTCGTAGGCAACTTGGGCCAGCGATCGCATTTTCGCGCGATCATCTCGTACAAAACCACCGTCAGCGTTGATAAGCATTTTTCCGTCTTGAAGCCCCGTCACCGTCCTGGGTGCGAGATAATCGAGCCGGTATTCATCTCCGAGTTCAATGCGTTTCCCGATTCCTTCGTCGACCTGGGCATTTTCAGGCCAAACGACTTCAACGTAGCCGTCCGTCGGCCAGCAGACCGTAACAAACAAGTCCTTGTACCACCGAACCTCAGGCTCGATCTCCTCAACGTCCGGAAGCGGTACAAAAACCCTGTCCTGCCAAAGATTGTCGGACGTGTCCGACTTGCCAATCTTGTGTTGGTTCGGCGACGCGATCTCAATGATGAATCCCGGCGCGTCGTCGCGAATCGTAAGGCCCCCCGACCAGGCCCGGCCGCCGTCCCCTTCGAGCTCATCACGCGACTGCGCTGCGACTTTATGCAGATATACTGCTTCGTAATCCGGATCGCTTTCACTCTGTCGGTCGAGTGGGAATTTAACGACCGCAAACGGGCTCATGTACCTTGTTTCGGCATCAGCTGGTATCCCAGGAAATGGGGGTGGGTCAGTCACGCTCTGGGAATAGTCCACATCGACTTTGAGAGGCAAATACTGAGCGAAGCGAATCCCCTCATGCCAGAACTCGGCGCTCTCGGTCGTAGGGTCACCGCTCGCGTCGAGCTTGGGATTGACGACGAATTCCCCCCAATCACCGTCGATTGGGCTGTTAACTCTCCCACGCCATGTATACGTCAGCTCGAAATGCGTGAACACACGCCTCACCGCGGGTTCAGCGCGTGCGATGTCGTTCATCCGCTCTTTGGTCGAGCGATCGGCGTTAGCGTATTCCGGCCGATTCGAAGCACCTTGATTGTAGAGCTGCTGCTCTCCATCCGACCAACCAGGATAAAGGTTTGTGTCACGGACGCTATGCACAGTGAACGTACTTGTCCGCCGAGAACCCACCACTTTGACGTAGTCCGCAACATGGAGCGCTGACTCAACGTGCACTGCGGCCTGGACGTCAAAAGCCCGGTCGAAGTCTAGCGTTTTTTGGTTGGGGTTTCCGGGGAGTACCTGTCCGTCGAACTGGCTCGTTATGTCGTTCGGGGTGAGGCTCGCAACATGAATTAAAACTTTGTCGACGTCGTTTTCCTGTTCGACAACCCGCACCGTCCAGGTGCTCAGGCGCCGGCGGTCAATAAGCGTGTCGAACACTTGCTTGATCGTCAGGCCTGTCAGTTCAAGTGTCGGGGCCCACCACTTGAGGAACTCGAGTTGGCCATCGGGGTCGATCATCCATGCAATCGGACCAGGGACGTGGTAGATCAGGAGATACTCTAAAAACTCATTTGCTCGCCACAGTTCAGCTTCGTAGAGGAAGTAAGCGAAGACGTACGGACTCGAGGTAGACCGCTGCGGTGATCGATTGGGTTCGGCGTGCAGGTCGCTCGACCATGAATTGCCGCCACCGCGATTGATTCCGATCACCCGATTGACGCGCGCCACCACATCCTCAGGCGCTTCGTAGTCGCCGGAACGTTCGACGACCGAGCTTTCGAGATGGAGTCGATCGAGTTCAAACTCGAGACCGAGGCAGTCGAATCGCTGATTTCCCATCGGGGTTTGCTTGAGCATGCCATCGATCAGGTCGCTATGGATTCCACCGCGGTCGGTTTCCATCTCCCAGATTCGGCCGTACCAGCGGACGAAACTGGGCTCCTCCCCAGGTTGGTCTGTGATCTCGATCTCAATTTTGACGAAATGCGTGTTGATCTCGAGCGGCGCGTAGTCTTCGAACCGGACCGCTCCTGGCCGAAGAATCTGGCCGAACTCGTATTCAAGCTCAGCCCGCGAGATGTCCGGCGAGCAAGCAAACTGACACCACGTGCAACGGAGGTGCGGATTCAACGTCCAGGGGTTATCCCAGCGCGCACGGGTATAAACCCGGTGGATGGGGGGATCCATGAACCGTTGGCCGAGTTGGCTAGTCAGAGATTGGGCCATAATTCATCCGAAGAGCATCTCGCATTCGAACTGGTCGGTACCGGTGCCGGTCAGATCCAATTCCTTGTGGGTGCCGTCTACGTCGGAGAGCCCGGCGCCGAAGTATTCGAGCCAACTCCCCTTGGGCTGGATGACCTTGTCCTCGCCGCCGTTGATGGCATAGGGATTGCTGCCGCCGGGAGCGATCGTGACAGGGTTGTTCCCCGGGTTATTGAAGAGGATCGCCACCAGCTTGAGCCCGCTGGCCGAGAAGGTCCCGCCGCCGGACTGGGGCAGCGAGGTCAAGTCGATCGTGAGTGCCGCGGCAACGAGCGTGGGCTTGAAGATCGCCGCCTTGGTGACCGGTGGCGTCGAACTGGCGTGCAGCTCGATCGTTTCATTGAAGCCCGAGCTGGTCACCGGGCTGTTGGCACTGGCCGCGGGAAACTCGTTGGCGGTGAAGGTTTCCTTGATGGTCAGGCCAGCGTTGAACGTCGCTTTCGTGGTTGGCATGGGTCACCTCGCTGAATTAGGAGAGCGGGACGGGTTGCAGGGTCCAGTCGGCCTCGAGCCGGCCGAGGCCGCCGCCCAGCAGACCCCCTACGGCGGAGACGACGCCGCGGGCGGTGACCGGTACGACGTCGAGCACCACGACCGCGTAGCCCGCGTCGTAGCTCGGCACGTCGTTCCAGATCAGGTTCACGGCGTCGGCGCCGATGAGCGCTCGGTAGAGCTCGAGTTGTTCGATCGCGGAGGCCGTGTCGGGTGTGTCGACGTGCGACCGCAGCTGAATGGGGCGGCCGCGGATGCCGGTGCGGCGGATGCCGGTGCCGTTGACGCCGGCGCGCTCGATCAGCTCCAACTGCCGGGAGAGTCCGAACGGGACCTCCCGCAGCGAAATGAATTCGAAGTTGCCGATGGCGTTGGACACGGTGGATCACTCGCGGTGGGCTTCGGGGTTCGGGAGCGGCCGAGGGCGGTTCCGCTGCAGCTCGTTGTTGCGCTCGAGGAGCTGGTTCTGCTTCTCCATCAGTTCCAGTTCGCGGCGGGCGTTCTCGAGTAGCTGCACGTAGAACTCGGAGATCGTGTTCTCTCCCACGCCCGCGCCACCGGGGCCATAAAAGCCGGGCAACAGGTCGGCGGCCATCTGGCCGGTCATAAAATTCCAGCGAGTGGACATGGCCCCCAGCATCCCGATCGCGCCCGCAGAGTGTTGCTCTTTGAGGATCGTGTCGAGCTCCTGCTGCGCGAGCTGCCGGGCTTGGACTTCGATCGATTCCCCCAGCGCGCGCGAGGCTGCCTTGTTGCGGCCGCTGCTCTGGGCGTCGGCCAGATGTTGGCGCCCAGCACCGAACCCGAGCAGGGCTTCGCGCTCGCGCTCGGCCAAGTCGGTCCGCATCGCCTGGTCGACCTCGTTGAACGCGGCCAGGACGTCGTTGTCCTTGATCCGGCCGAAGCGGGCCGCATCGGCGTTGCCGAGAATCGCCCGGCGGACGGTCGGATCGTTCATGACCATGCCGTACCGCTCGGCTGGCGTTGCATCGATAAACGCGTTGTGGGCCAGCTGCTCGGGGGTCAGCTTCACGCCTCTTTTGGTTTCGACGCGTTCACCAGGCTCCTTGATCGCGGCCGCCAGCTTATCGAGTGTCTTGGTCGATCCCTCGTTTTGCAGCACGGTGGCCATCAGGCCGAAGGCCTCCTTCGCGGTCATCGCCTGGGTTTCCACGAGCATCATGGCGGCCTGGATCGAGTTGCGGCTGGTGAGTTCCTCGGCCCGGGCTCCCGCCTTCTGCCGCAACAGTGTGGCGACGTCCATCGTGTCGCCCGCCGAGAGCCCGGGGTCGATCTGGGCGATCTGCCCGACCAGCGACCCGAGTTGATCGGGCTGGCCATGCACAACGTTGGATCGTGCGACGACTTCGGCGAGCTCGAGTCGGCGTTCGCGCCCCAGCGAAGGGGACGCATTGCTGACGGCGCCGAACGCTTCGCCGAACACCTCGGGTGAGAGGTTGCGCCCTTTGACGAACGCTTCGATCTCCCTGCCATGCAGCAGGTCGCCCGTCTTCGAGATCAGATGCACCAACTGGGTCGCCGACTTATCGGCCTCTTCGCCGACCTCCTTGATCAGCTCCTTCCACTCGCGGTACGAGTCGCGGACGACGTCGACCGCCTTCTCGATGGTGAACAGGCCGGCGACCATCTTGCCGACGCCATGGATCTGTTCGGTGATGGCGAGTTGCGACTCGCGGGCTGCCTTCTTCGAGGCGTTGGTGTTGGCAACCTGGGCCGACTGGAGCTTGACCACGGCCTTCTGGAGCTTCTCGATCTCCTTGATCGCCTGGTCGGCGTCCCCCACCCACTTCGTTTTGACTTCGGTGCTCATGGGTCGGCTACCGCCTCAGAACGATCAGGTTCGTCTCGCCGCTGGCGTGCGGCACGTCGACGCCGTGGGCCAACAGCATCAGCTCGGCGTGGCTGGGGCGATGGTCGGGGAGCCGGCCGGCGGCCCAGGCGGCATACTCTCGGCTGGCAAGGGAGACTCCTCGCTCGTTTTTTTTTGCAGCTCGGCGATCTTCTCCTCGACCAGCGGCCAGTCGATCGCCGCTTCGAGGATCCGCTGCCAGTTGGTGGTGTCCACCAGCTGCAGCAGGTTCTGCTCCTGCAGGCCGAACCGATAGTTCACGCCGAGGACCCGGATCGCCAGGCTCACCAGCGGCTCGAGTTCGACGCGTCCCCCCTCGCTGCACAGAAACTCCAGAGCCGGCAGCAGGTCGTGCCAGAGCGCCTGGTACTGCTGCTCGATCGAGAGTTCCATCATGCCAGGTGCGCCGAAGCGAATCGCCCGGGGGAGCTCGGTCGAGCCACCGGGACGTCGGACGATCGGCACGTGCCAGACCTGGCCGTCGGCCAGCTCGACGTCGTAGCCGCGGAACTGCTGGGTCCGCGCCAACCCGCCGGGCGTGACGGCCTCGGACCGATCGCGGCCGAGCCAGAGCTGCTGCGGGTCCCACCCCGGCTGCCACTCCTGGAATTCCGGCTCGTACATCATGCGCGCCGGGGCCTCGCCCGAGTTCGGCAGCGGCACCAGCATCGCCCCGCACCGATCGCCGGGCCCGCGGCGAGTCAGGTCGAAGACGCTCGTCAGGTCGATCGTCCGCCGATCCGCGAGCACCTCGTCGAGCCCGCGGCTGGCCAAGAGCGCGCGCGAAATTTCCCGCCCGCGCACCAATTGCGCGGTGTACACGTCCGGCAGAAAATACATCACTCCGGCCAAAAGAACCTCCTATTCCGCCGCTTCGGCCGCGGCCGGCGAATCCGCCGCGTTTTCGCCGACGGCAGCGGGTGGGTCGACGACGGGCGCGGCTGCTGGCAGCGCGTCGATCGTTTTGGCCTCCTCAGCAAGGAGCTTATCGAGCGCCTGCGACTGCTCGGTCGTGAGGACGACGATCAGGGCCTCCTCGGTGCCCGGCAGCCCGAGCGCCGCCAGCTCGGTCAGTGTCAGCTCGTAGGCGCGCTGCACACCGCCGGCCGGCGATAGCCCGTCGCGCTGGGCGATCGCCTTGCCGGCCAGTTCCAGCAAATCGCGGAGCGTCAACTTCGTAGCTTCCGTGGTCATGGTGACCTCCTTACGTGCCCGCGGGGATGGTTGAGGCCGTGCTAACGACGAGCGGGCTGCTGCCGTCGGCCGGCTGTACGACCTGGACGCGCAGCTCGTGGGCCACTTTGCGGCCCCCCGTCGAGGGGCCGAGGACGGCCTGGCCCAGAGCCCCGGTGAGCTTGATGTGTTCGGCCGTGGCGTTGGGGACGTGGATGCCGTTGGCGTTTTTCTTGCGGAGGTAGACCTCGAGCCCGGCGCCGCTCAGTGCCAGGCCGTTGATCCCCAGTGTGTCCCAGACGCCGACCTCCAGCGTCGCGAACGTGAAGAGGCTATCGACGCTGTCGGCCGCGATGTACGAGTCGTACACTTCGCTCTCGGCCGAATCGCGAAAGAGCTGGGGGTTGGGCTGCCACTGCGTCCGCTGCACGCTGGGGAGCTGCGTGCCGTTGAGAAACACCGGACCGAGCGTGAACTGCTGCGCCGCCAGGGGCGTGCCGACCAGCGCCAGCGTTCCGGCGGGCACGAGCGGCGGATTGGTGCCGTCGAACTGGAACACGATCATGGCGTCCGCCGTGGCGATGCCGCGATGCTCGGCCTGCAGCTGATTGATCACCAGCATGGCGCTCGTGCCGCGAAACCGTCGATGGGCGGTCGTGGCCACGGCCGTGCGCAGGCCGAGATTCTCGACCCGCCGGTAGTACAGGTCGGTGTTGCCGCTGCTGAGCGCCGCCGTCGCGCAGCCGCTCGTGCCGCCCGTCTTGTCGAGGAGCGTTTTAAGTTGCGTCGTCGAGAAGCTCACCTCGGGCTTGACGGCTTGCACGGCCGCAAACTGGGGATGCGGGTTGCCCGCCGACATGGCGGTCATCTGCTCGACCGAGGGGTTGTTCGAGTGCTCGGTGAGCTGGGTCAGGTCCTCGCCCGTCGGGAGGCGGATGTTGTGCAGCACATACTCGGTCGCGACGCCCATGGCAGTGGCCTCCTACTTGGTAGTCGTGGTTTGCGGGGCGCGGAACTGGTCGACCTGCCGCGTCATGGCCCGATTGAGGACGTCGTTCAGCAGGGGGCGCTCGGAGGGATGGATCGCCGTGATCTCCGCGACGTAGTTCGGCTGCCGCCGGTCGCGCAAATGCACCTGCACGAACGACCGCCCGCGCATGCTGAGGGTGGCGTAGTGCTGGTAGGCCCGGACGGTGAAGAAGCTCATCAGGGCCTCTTCGAAGACGCCGCTGGCAACCAGGTCCGCGAGCCCCCCCTTCTTGACCTTCCCCTGCGCGGCGAGCGCCCGCTTGCGCTTGCGCCACGCGGGCGAGCGGGGCTTGTAGTCGTAGCGGAACCGGGCCGGCGGATCGAAGTGGAGCTGGAGGAAGTTCTGGTGCCAGAACGTCGCCTCCTCACCCAGCGCGCGCCCCATGAACTGCCCGATCTGCTTCTTGAGCAGGCCGGGAGGCGCGGGGTCGGCGACTTGCGTGTAGATCGCGATCATTCCCAGTCCACCACGATAATGGCGATCCAGAACTGTCGTGCGTGACCTTCGCCCGGCTTCGTGATCCGCGGCGGCACGAACCAGCTCAGCCCGACGGTCCCCAAGACAGCGTCTTCGCCGGCGAGCTCGGCGAGCTCCATCCAGATTGCCCCGATGAAGTTGTCGAACTCGGTCGCCGAGTCGTCGGAGTAAGGATCGGGACCCGCCTCGACCGCGAAGCCCAGCAGCAGCTTGCCCGCCGGCCGCAGCGTGATCAGGCCTCCGCCGGCGACCGCCTCGAACCGGTTGGCATCCTCGGGGAGGCAGACGACCGCGCGGGGAAACGTTTCGCAGTCGATCTCCAAGAGGCGCGCCGCATTCAGGTGGATGCGATCGGCGGGCAGGTCCCGAACGCCGTAGCTTTCGAGCAGCTGACGCCAGGCCGGCAGCCCCGCGACCATGTCGCGGAGCGCGTGCTTGATTTCGCTGATGGGACCGATGGGCGTGACGGCCATGAGGACCTTTACCGGGCTACGGTGCCAACTCCGACCTGGACGACCCGCTTGCGGCGCAGGCGGAGCCGCCAGGTGTAGGGCGTTTCGGCGATGATCTCGCCCCCAAACTCATACGGCTGACTCGTGTCGCGCGTGGGATCGCGGACGAGCCGGTCGGTGATTCGCGGCTGGCGGACGCCGCCGAGATTCACCTCGTCGAACTGCGCGTCGTCGGGATCGCGCCAGACCGTCACGAGCAGCTCCTCGTCCTCGGTTCCCAGCAGCACGCCGTCGACCTGCTGCTGGGAACGCTCGACGAGAATCCGCACCGGGAAGGGCTGCTGCAGCTCGCCCGACGGGAGCCAGGTGCCGGCTTCGGCCAGGTCCGTGAGGAGGACGCTGGCGACGGCCCGCCGCTGGAATTCCCGAAATGCGAGCATCCCGCCCTCCCGGCTCAGTACGCGAACTTCCGCTCGATCCGCATCCGGGCGATGTTCAGCGTGCCGACGTCGGTCGTGGCGGTCTTCTGGATCTGGGCCAACAACTGCAAGTTGCCCGCGCCGTCCATCGAGAAGACCGTCTTGGGGGCGACGCGCTGCAGCTGGCCGCGCTCGTTGTCCATGAAGAAGCGCACGTCCTTCCGCCCGAGCGTGCTTTCTTCGAAGTCGATCCGAAAGTGCTTCCAGCGGTTCGCCAGGGCCAGGCCGGTGGCGATCTTGCCGCTGTCGACGACGTTGTTGTCGGTCTCGACGGTGACCGCCGATGCCCCCGCGGCGATGCGGAACATGGCCCGCTCGGTGATGCTGTCGAGCGTCGCGTTGCGGGCGCTGGCCAGGCCGAAGCCGCAGAGGGCCGACGCCCCCAGTGCCGTCGAGAGCTTGGCCCAAAAATCCACCCACTTGATGTCGGCGATGGGGAACGGCAGCACGTCCCCCATGTAGAGATTGCCGTTCTGCGCTTCGTTGGCGTTGGTCAGGGCCAGTGCCAGGCCGCCGCCGTTGGCCCCCTGCACCGTCGCGCTGCCGGTGAGGTTTTTGCAGAACGGGATGCCGGTCGGCGAGCCGACGGCGGGAATGACGATCTGGCCGTTGAACACGAAGTCGTGTCCGAGCACTTCGACGCTCATCGAAATCTCCTCGTGGTTGGATTGGTGAAGCTGCCCCTCGTGTCGTCCGCGTTACCGCGCGCTCGTCGAACCCCCGGGATCAGGCCCCGAGGTTCTTGGCGATCGGCCGCCAGTTGTTCACCGCGACCCCGAAGATCTGGTCGGTGGCGAAGTTCACGACGTTCGTGTTCCAGTCGAAGTTCTGGGTCACCTTCGGCGACTCGTAGCCGACCATGTAGCTGTAGTAGATGGCCGGCGCGAGGTTCGGGGCGGCGCCCCAATACCAGGCGTTGACGTCGGCGTCGGTGAGCATCGGCTCCCAGATCGGCTCGACGACGTCGCGGAACACGTTGAGCTCGGTCTTGGTCGTCGGCACGAGCCCGAAGCTGGTCGACAGTTCCTTCCGCACCGCGTGCTTGTGCTTATTGGGGTGCAGGAGGAAGGCGGCCGTCAGGGCCAGGGTCCGCTCGCCGTCGAGACCCTTCTGGGCCATCAACAGGGCGTCGATGATCTCCATGTTGGCGGCCGTGGGGGCCGTGCCCGGCGTGACCAGGTTCTTGTGGATCGTGTCGTCGAACAGCACGTTGCCGTCCGGCGCCAGCGCGTTGCCGGTGAGCAGGTTGACGCACAGGCGGTTCAAGGTGCGGTCGGCGGCGATCGTCTTGTCGCCGAGCGACTTGAGGAACACGCCCAGGTCGTCGTCCACCAGCATGCGGAAGGTAAACGGCGTCACGTCGCCGTACTCTTCCACCGAGATCCAGGCCGGTTCCTCGCTGAAGGGCTTGGCCTGCTCGCGCGGCATGTTGTCGTTCTTGCGCGGCAGCTCCTGGTACTCGCCCGTCCCGATGATCGTGCGGGGCTTGAAGTCGGTGACGCTGGGGTACTGCGCGCACCACTTGCGATACGTGGTGGGGGCATACTCCAGCCGAACCTGCAGGCTCTTGCCCATGATGTTGGACAAGATGTTCGGGAAGGCGCTGGGGCCAGCGTAGTTACCAGCCGAGCCCGCGGCCGCCAGGGCGCCGAGCGCCTTGGGCAGGCCGAACAGGCACTGCATGACTTGGGCCGGATCGGACATATCGACCCGGATGCCATGGCTCTGGAAGCTCAGCTCGACCAGGTCGATCAGCCGCTTGTGGCGGAGATCGCTGGCCGCGGCCGAGAGGGGTTTGACGGCCACGTCGGTCGGGCTCTTGCCGGCGACCTCGGCGTCGTCGCGGCTGATGTTGCGGCGGACGATCGTCAGACAGCGCTGTTCGAGAATCTCGCCGATCGCGTTGCCCAACACGTCGCGCCCCGACTCGCCGAACGTGATGCCGCCCACGGGTTTCACGGGTTTTCCTCCTTCCGCCAGGCACTTCGCGAAGTAGGCCCGCGCGCCCTGCAGCGTCTTCTTGGTGCTGATGGCCGTGTCGATGTGCTTGGGATCGAGGCCGTTGGCCAGGAGCGTGGTACCGATCGCACGAATCTCGGCGACGAGGGCTTCGCGCTGGCGGACCCGCTCGTCGGCGATGCGCTCGACCTCGGCCGAGCTGAAGGTTTTGCCGCTGGCCTTCACCTTCCGGCGGGGAGTCGGGCCCGACTTGGCCTCCTCCTCGTCCTCTTCCTCGGCCTGGTCCTCTTCCTCATCCTCCTCGGTCTCGTCGTCGTCATCCTGCTCGGCCTTGATCTTGGCGATGCCCGCG
Organism: Planctomycetaceae bacterium; assembly: GCA_016793185.1. GTDB lineage: Bacteria > Planctomycetota > Planctomycetia > Pirellulales > JAEUIK01 > JAEUIK01. The sequence continues at coordinate 17,109 of JAEUIK010000773.1, forward strand.
AGGATCTTGGCTTCGTTGTCAGGCACGGCCTGCCCGACCGCGCCGAAATATGCCTTGAGTGCGATCTTGGCTTCCACCTCGGTCGCCCCCGCGGCCAGAACGCCGGCCTCCACGAGGGCCGCAATGATCTTGTCCATGTTTGCCTCCTCTGGTTTGGGCGACCGCGCGGCCGCCGCTTTGGTTCCGGCCCCGCCCTGGGGTGAAACGCCGAGTTCGATCAACACATCGGTGAGCGTCGCCAGTCGATCGACCAGCCCCGCCCGCTTGGCAGCCGAGCCATACATCCAGGCTCCCTGCCCGTAGTTCTTGAGCACGTCGGCCGACGAGATGCCGCGATGCTTCGCGACGGCGTCGACGAACATCTGCCCTGCCCCGTCGAGCCGCCCCTGGATGGCCTTGGTGGCCTCCTTAGTGAGCTTCTCGTACTCGTTGCCGTCCCCTTTGCGGGGACTGACGTCCGACTGGAACACCGTCGGCTTGATTCCCATTTCCTCGAAATACTTCGAGTACTCGGCCGTGATCTGAATGGCCCCGATCGACCCCGAGACGCTCGACGGCCCGCCGACGATCTCGTCGCAGGCGCTGCCGATCCAGTAAGCGCCGCTGCACATCACGTTGTTCACGACCGCGATCAGCCGCTTTTTGCCGCGGGCCGCGAACACGACGTTGGCCGCTTCGGGCGTGCCGACGACCTGTCCCCCTGGGCTGTCGATATTCAGGATGATCGTCTCGATCGACGAGTCGTCGACGAGCGACCGGAAGGCCGGCACCCACTTCTCGAGCGCGGTCCCGCCGATCCAGTCGATGAACCAGTTCGACTTGGCGACGATCGTCCCGGTGAGCGGCAGAATGGCCACGCCGCTGGGGACCGTTACGGCGGGCGCCGTGGCCTGGCCGTACTGCGGGGTCGCGCGGACGAGGGGGGCGCCGCCGCGGCGTTTTCGCCGCAAGAGGGCCGCAGCCTCGTGCAGATCGCGGGGCAGAATCACCCACGGCTCGTCGTACACCATGCTGGCCAGCGCGCGGTATTTCATGCGGCGGTTCCCTCCAGCGGCCGGTTGGCCGCGCGGGCCAGCGCGAAGGTGAGCATTTGCAGGTTGACGTCGACCCCCCGGTCGCGGAGATCACGCCACTCGCGCTCGAGCTGGGCGAAGACGTCGCGCCAGTCGAGGCCGCGGCGGGCCAGCTCGTCGCGGAACGTGCTCTGCCCGCTGAAGATCCGCAATAGCGACGACGCCGACTCGCGCTCCTCGTCGACCATCCCGCGGCCCGGCGGGTGGAACGTGCTGGCGAGCCAGTACTCGGGATCGCTCTGGAATTGTTTGGCCGTGCAGTGGGTGAGCAGGCCGGCGGCGGCCGCGGAGGCCACGAAGTCGCGATGTACCTCGTCGGCGAAGTCGTAGCAAAAATCCTGCTGGACGACTTTGATCACCTCATAGTCGTCGTTACCCGCGGCCATCGCCGACGAGTAGTTGGTTTGCGAGTAGTCGCCGGTGAGGCCGACGTACGACAGCCCGCGTCCGGCCGCCAAGATCAACAGCAGCAGCTTGACGAACGGCTCGAACGACGGGCCCGGATGCTTGGGACCGATCGTCTCGATCTTGTCGTACTGTCCCAGGTCGGCCAGGATCCCCGAGCCCAGCCGCTCGATCGTGGGAAGATCCCAGGCGATGGCGCCGCCGGCGGCGTCGGTCGTTTCGCCAAAGCCCAGCCCGGTCCCTTGCTGGCCGGAGGCCCGGTGCAGGGCGACGGTGAAGAGCGTCTGGATATGGGCACTCTTCAGCACGCTCGTGATGAACCAGTCAAGATCGTTCGACGTCGGGATCGTCGCCGTGTAGGGGGTGACGCCGCGGGTCTGGCTGGGGCGGGTCCATTCGTACAGGTGGATCACGCGCGAGGCATCGTAGCGCTTCGAGACCGCCGAGCGAAGCGGATTCACTCCCCAGGGATGCCCGTCGAAGAGCCAATAGGCCAGCGGCCGCTGGAAGGCGTCGAGCTCGACGCCGCGGACGATCTCCGGCGTCGTGTCGGTCGCGGGGGCGCTCTTCATGGCGTCGAGCTGCTCCCCTTCGAGGAGCTGGTAGCAGATCGGCACCAGGCGTTGGGGGTCCGGGTCGTAGCAGCGAAGAATCAGCGCCTCGCCGGGCCCTTCCAACTCGCCGATCACGACCCGCTGCATCTGGTAGAGCGAGCGTTTGCCGCGGACGTCGGCCTGGCGGCGGATGTACCGCTCGAACAGGCGATCAACCTCGCGGTTGTGCTCCTCCCAGGGCTCGCCGTCGCGGGTGACGGCGCTTTTGATGTCGATGCCGGTCCCGACCGACCGCAGCACCATCTTGCGCTGGGCGGCCTTTCCCAGCGGGTCGTTGCGCTCCAGGTCGCGGATGCGGGCGGCGAGCAGGTCGTTGCCGACGCCGATCGCCGAATCGGCGCTGACGTTCGACGGCTGCCAGCGGCTGAGGTGCCGATTGCGGCTTCCGGCGCGGTAGGGCTCCTGGTAGACGCTGGGCCCCAGCCCCCCCGCGGCGGCGCGCGCCCGCCGGCGGGCGGCTTGACGGCGCTGGATGGGAGCGGGAATGGCCAACAGTCACCTCAGCCCAACTGGGGATCGAATTGCATCAGCCGGAAGGAGCTTCCGCCCTGCGCGCCAACTTCGGCCATCAAGTCCTTGCGGAGAGCCTGCAGCTCCGCCATCGACATGAGGCGAAAGCGCTGCCCTCCTTCGGAGAACTCTTCGGGCGCGCCGCCGGTGATGCGGCGCCGCAGCTCCGCGTTCACGAGGGCCAGGAGTTCGGCGGATTCACTCATCGCGTTCGAGCCTAGGGGTCGCGAAACCAAAATCGCAAGAGGGTAGTTTCCAAACGGGCGCGCTTTCGTGCGAAGTAGTTTCCAAATCGCGCGCGAGGGGCGTCCCTGCCCTCCGCGCGCGACTATTTCACGTGAAATACTCCGCGCTCGCGCGGCGTCAGTCGGGGAGCTTCTTGCGCGGCCAGGCATCGAGCTCGTCGGCCACCAGCAGGGCCTGGTCGGCCTTCTCCGCGGCGACGCCGTTGAGGCGGGCCGACGCGGCCCACATCCGGACGATCGGCCCGGAGAGGGGATCCTGCCCGCGGAGCACGAACACCGGCTCGTTGGCCCGCGCGTGCGCCAGCGCGCAGGATTTCTCCTTGGTGAACGTCCCCGCAAAATCCTGCGTGACGGGATCAGGCGTCGAGGCGGCCTCCCGCGCTGCGCGGGCCTCCTCCAGCTCGGCGAGCTGCGACTTCACCCGGGCGAGCTCGATCTCGGCCTGGTCCATCGCCGCCTTGAAGGCAATCCGCTCCTCGGTCGCATCCTGCAGGCGCGCGGCGGCCGTGGCCCCCTCACTCCGCAGCGCGTCGAGCTGCGCGCGCTCCTCGGCGAGCTGGCCCTGCAGGTCGGCGATCGTCGCGTCCCGCTCCGCGAGCTGCTGCTGGAGAGCGGCTCCATCGATGGAGGCCGCGGACGAGTCTGGCGCCGGGGCCGGTGCCAACGTCTGCGCCTCGGCGTTCAGCTCGGTGGAGGTCTCGGCCGGCGCATCGCCTGCGGGGACCGGAGCTTGGTTCTCGCCGGTCGCTGGGGTTTCGACGGCGGGGAGCTCGCTCGACAGGGGCGCGGACTCTTG
>JAEUIK010000777.1 GCA_016793185.1 Planctomycetaceae bacterium
CCGCGTCCTGGCCAGGGGCGCGGCGCGTACGACACCTCGACGCCTCCTGGCATTCCCGCAGCCGACTGGGAAGAAAGCCCCCTGGCGGGCAAGTCGCGCCGGAGTTCGCCTGTGAACGGCTCGCTGCTGCCCGCCGCGCTCGCGGCCTCGATGGGATTCGCTTGCGTGCTGCTGGCCGGCCGGTGGTCGATCCCGCGCCTGCGCCGCCTGACGCTGTACGCCGGCCACAGCGCTTCGCCCACCCTGAACGCCTTACACGCGCACAAGCAGACCACTCCGACCATGGGGGGCCTCTTTGTGCTCGCCGGATTCCTGATCGCGGTGGCGATCTGCGCCGACTGGCGACAGCCCACCGTGCAGGTAGCGCTCGGGCTCGCCGTGAGTCTGGGAGCCCTGGGCTTGGTCGACGATTGGCTCAAGGCGCGCCGCGCACGTCGAGGCCTCTTACCCCGCCAGAAACTGGCCGGGCAGTTGTTGATAGCGCTCGCTGCCGCGCTTTGGCTGCGGACGACGAGCGACGGCCTCCTGACCGCGCTGCCAGGCAAATCCTGGTCTTCCGAAGTTGCGCTGTTGCTGCTCGTCCTGTGGATCGTCGCTTCGTCCAACGCCGTCAACGTGACCGACGGACTCGACGGGCTGGCCACGGGCTGCCTGTTGTGGGCGACGACCGCCGTCGGCTGGATGATCTATCACGGCCTGGCGGCCGGCGCGTACCAGGGGTTTCCCCTCGATCCGCGCGACACCAATCATCTGATCCTCTGCGGCGCGCTGCTGGGCTCGCTCTGGGGGTTCCTCGGGTTCAATCGTCGACCGGCGCAAGTCTTTCTGGGCGACACGGGCTCATTGTCGCTGGGTGGGCTGTTGGGCTTTCTGGTGCTTGCCAGCGGCGATCCCGTGGCTGGCACCGCCGCTTGCGGGGTTTTCGTGGTCGAGCTGGCCAGCGTCGTTCTGCAGATTGGCTGGTTCAAATCCAGCGGCCGGCGATTGCTTCGTTGCGCGCCGCTGCACCACCACTATCAATTCGCCGGCTGGAGCGAGACCCAGATTGTGCGCGGGTTCTGCGCGGTTGCCGCGGTTTGTGCGGCCGTGGGGGGTTATCTCGGCTGGGAAAGCAACTCCGCGAAAGTTCCGGCCGTTGCCCAGGCGCGGCCCGATTCTCCGCGGCCGCCAGGTTCGCTGGAACCCGCCGAACGGATTGAGGTTATGGCGTCTTCGCCGGAGACCCACGCACACCACCGCTGAACTTTTGCAGCGCTACCGGCGTCTACTCAACGAATCCGACCCTAGGGCATTTTTCTCCTCCAGCACAGAAAGGCCGGCAAGGTTCGGGTAGTTCCAGCGAACTACCGTGGGAAATCAAGATGAACGATTCAACGATGCATATTGTCTTCAGCGGCGGGGGTACCGGCGGGCACTTGTTTCCGGGGTTGGCGATTGCCGACGAGTTGCGCCGCGCGAGCCCTGAGGTCCAGATTACCTTTGCGGGAGGGGGCGGCGCGTTCGAGCGCGACCACGTCAGCCGCAGCGGCTACGACTATGTGCGCCTGGCCAGCCGCCCTTTGCCGCGCGGTCCCTGGCAGGCGGTGCGGTTTTTCAAGGATCATCTGGCCGGATGCCGGACGGCCAAGCGCTATCTGCGGCAGCAGCACGTCTCGGCCGTCGTCGGACTGGGAGGCTACACCAGCGTTCCCATGGCACGTGCGGCCATCGCCCGCGGCATTCCATTGATCTTGATCGAGCAGAATGCCTACCCTGGCCGGGCCAACGCCTGGCTGGCCCGTTCGGCCTCGCTCGTCTGTACGGCGTTCGCGTCGACGCGCCCTCACTTGCGCACCCGCTGTCCCGTGCGTGTGACGGGCACGCCCACGCGCCAAGCGTCGCTGATCGTGCCGCGCGTCGTGTCGCGGCCGCGGCAGTTGCTGGTGCTCGGAGGGAGCCAAGGGGCGCGCGCGCTGAATCAATACGTTCCCAAGGCGCTGTATCGACTCCGCGGGCGACTGTCCGGCTGGCGGATCATCCACCAGTCGGGGCCGCGCGAATTCGAAGCCACGCGTGAGCTGTATCGCAAGCTCGCCTGCCCGGCACAGGTGGTGCCGTTTATCGATGATTTGCCCGAGCTGTTGGCACGGACCGACGTGGCGGTCTCGCGCGCTGGCGGCGGCACGATTGCCGAGCTGGCGACGGCCGGCGTCCCGGCGCTGCTGCTGCCCTACCCGCACGCGGCCGACGACCATCAGCGGAAGAACGCCGATGCGCTGGCGGCGACAGACGCGGCGGTCGTGGTCGATGCGCGTGAGGTGCGCGGGCGGCTGGACTATCGCGTGGCCGACGAGTTGGCTGCGCTGCTGGACGTTCCGGGACGGATGGCGACCATGGCCACGGCCATGCGCCGCCACGCGCGTCCCGACGCTGCCTGGAACGTGGCCAACATGGTCTCCGATCTCTGCCGCGCGCCGCTCTTGGCCCACGCCAACTGAAGTCCACTCGGTGCAGTTGTCGCAGCTGCCGCTCTGCCGGTTGCTGCGCGACGCCGCCGCGCTGTGAAAGTCGAAAAACCGTTTGCAACTCGCGCAGCACTTTGGCAAAGTGAGCGAGCCGTCGCAGGGGAATCTCGTCGCGAATGATCTGCGACGTACGGCTCCGCGACCGGTTGAGGGTCGCAGCGCATGGAGCCCCGAATCAGTCTGATCACGCTGGGAGTCGCCGACCTGCAACGCTCGTTGCGCTTCTACCGCGACGGGCTGGGGCTGCCGACGACCTGGAACGGCGACCGCGGTGTCGTCTTCTTTAAGACCACCGGCACCTGCTTATCGCTCTTTCCCTACGAGAAGCTGGCCGAGGACATCGCCCCCGAGTTCCTGGTCCCGCGCGCGAAGTTCGCGGGCATCGCGCTGGCTCATAACATCCGGGAGCGGGGCGAGGTCGATCGGATCCTGGCTCAGGCCGAGGCGGCCGGAGCGCGGATCGAAAAGCCGGCGCAGGAGACTTTCTGGGGCGGTTACAGCGGTTACTTTTCGGACCCCGACGGCTACCTCTGGGAAGTCGCTCACGGGGCCTTTCCGTTTCGTCCCGATGGCAGCTTGGATATCCCCCGATCCGCAGCTGGATCCGAACTTGATCGTCGAGAGGAACTCACCATGCCAGTCATTCGCACGCCCGACGAACGCTTCTCGGATCTCCCCGGATTCCCCTATCGACCGAATTACGTCGAAGTGGCCGGGATGCGGATGCACTACGTCGACGAAGGTCCCACCGGCGGAGCTTCAACCGAGACATTTCTCTGCCTGCACGGCGAGCCTACCTGGTCGTATCTCTATCGCAAAATGATTCCGACGCTCGCCGCGCGCGGCCGGGTCGTCGCTCCCGACTTCATCGGCTTCGGGCGCTCCGACAAGTACACCGAGCGCAGCGAGTACTCCTTCCAGATGCATCGCGACATGCTGGCCGGCTTTCTGACGGCGCTCGACCTTCGCCGCCTGACGCTGATCTGCCAGGATTGGGGGGGATTGATCGGGCTGCGCGTGGCCGCGGAGATGCCCGAGCGGTTCGCGCGCCTCGTGATCATGAACACTGGCCTGCCGACCGGTGACGAGCAGATGTCGGAAGGATTCAAACGCTGGCGCGAATTCGCCGCCAACAGCGACGATCTGCCGGTCGGCTTCATCATGCAGCGGACGCTCGTCGGCGGAGCCGAGGTCGATCCACGGGTGATCGCCGCCTATGAGGCTCCGTTCCCCGATACGCGCTACAAGGTCGGCGCGATGGTCTTCCCGCTGCTCGTGCCGGTCACCCCGGACGATCCCGGTTCGGCCGGCATGCGCAACGCGCGCACGGTGTTTTCGCAATGGAACAAGCCGGTCCAGGTGATGTTTTCCGACAGCGACCCCATCACCCGCGGGGGGGATCGCTTCTTCCGCAATCTGATTCCGACGGCCAAGGATCAGCCCGAGATCGTGATCCAGGGGGCCAGCCACTTCCTGCAGGAAGACTCGGGCGAGGAGATCGCCCGGCACATTGTCGAGTTCGTCGATCGGACACCGGCCTGAACGGGGCCGCACAGGGGACGTCCAGCGCGGGGTGCTTGGCGCAAAGCCGGCGGTATCTGCCGCTCTGCAAACTGCGGAAATTACCCAAACCCGCCCATCTCGATTGACACTCTCGCCTGCCGGCCCGTATGCTCCCGGCCCCGAATTTTCGCGCCGCGCCGCCGCTAGCCCTCCGGGTATGCCATCG
>JAEUIK010000793.1 GCA_016793185.1 Planctomycetaceae bacterium
GTCGGCCGGCGCCGGCAGCGCGGCCGGCGCTGCGCGTGCACGTCTGCCGGCCAGCACGATTGCCTGGGGAGTGGCGCTCGGAGGCGCGGTGGGGATCGCCGCGACACTGGCGGCTTTCGCCTACTTCGTCCGCGGGACGGCCGAGGTCTTGACGCTCGAGGCGCTGCGGGAGGCCCAGGCGAAGTGGGAAGAGGCAGGGCCCGCCAGCTACAACCAAGAGCTCGAACTGGTGGGAAGCCAGGCCGGCACGATCCAGGTCGAAGTGCGGCGGGGCGAAGTGACCCGCATGGTGCGCAACGGCTACCAGCCGAGCCAGCAGCGAACCTGGTGGTATTGGTCGGTGCCGGGGCAGTTCGAGACGATCGACGTCGATTGGGAAGCGGCCCAGGATCCGCCGCGAGGGTTTGGCGTCGCCCCCGGCACCCGGGCGATCCTCCGCGCCGAGTTCGATCCGCAGTACGGCTACCCCCGTTTCTACCAGCGGGTCCTGCTGGGAACGGGGATCCATGTCGAATGGCGCGTGACCCGGTTCGAGGCGGTTGCCGATTAGCCCGCCTGTAAGCCCGATTGTCCGATAGCTTGGAAGCCCTCCGGGGGGCGATTACACTAGGGCTCCGCGATTGTCGCCCGCGGGCGATTGTCCCTCCGGTAGCTTGCCAGGCCGCGAATAGCTCTCCGCCATAAGGACCCACCTCATGCCTCACGACTCCGCCCAGCGTGGCACTTCTCGTCGACGATTTCTCGCCACAACTTCGGGGCTGGCCGCGGCCGGCGCGCTCGGGCCACACTGGTTTGCCACGACGCGGCAGGCCTTGGGCAACGAAGAGCCGCGCTCGAAGAACGATCGGCTCGTCTTCGGCGCGATCGGCCTGGGGGGACAAGGTACCCACATCGCCAACAACGCCGCACGCTTTGGCGATATCGTCGCGGTCTGCGACGTCGACCGCGAACGGGCCGAAAAGGCCAAGGCGCATTTCGGCGGCAAGGCCGACATCTTCGAGGACTACCGCAAGCTGGTCGAACGCCCCGATATCAATGCCGTCACGATCGGGACGCCCGACCATTGGCACACCGCCGTCTGCCTCGCAGCGCTGCGGGCGGGCAAGGACGTGTACTGCGAAAAGCCGCTGACGCTGACGATCGACGAAGGCAAGCTGCTCATCAAAACCGTGGCCGAGACGGGACGCGTGTTTCAGGTCGGCACGCAGCAGCGGAGCGATGATCGCTTTCGCCTGGCTTGCGAGCTGGTACGCAACGGCCGCATCGGCAAGCTCAAGCACGTCACGGTCACGCTGCCCGACAGCCCGGCGGGAGGGCCCTTCGCCAAGCAGCCGGTGCCGCCGAATTTGAATTGGGACTTCTGGCTCGGCCAGGCGCCGGCGGTCGACTACATTCCCGAGCGCTGCCACTACCAGTTCCGCTGGTGGTACGAGTACTCCGGCGGAATCATGACCGACTGGGGCGCGCATCATATGGACATCGCCCACTGGGGCATGGGGATCGAGGACTCGGGCCCGCTCACGATCGAAGGCAAGGGCAAGCTCCCCAACATTGTCGACGGCTATAACACGCCCAATTTGTTCACGGTCGACTTCACCTATCCCAACGACGTCACGCTGCACGTCAACATCGGCGACAACGGCGTGCTGTTCGAAGGAGACAAGAGCCGGGTGTACGTCAATCGCGGGCGCATCGCTGGCAAGCCGGTCGAGGACCTCAAGGACAACCCGTTGCCCGAGGACCGGATCAAGCTGATCGTCAGCAAGGATCACATGGGGAACTTCGTGTCCTGTGTGAAGAGCCGGGAGAAGCCGATCTCGGACGTCGTCAGTCAGCACCGCTCGGTGAGCGCGTGCCATCTGGCGAATATCTCGCTCCGGCTCGGACGCAAGCTGACTTGGGACGCCCAGGCCGAGAAGTTCGTCGGCGACAGCGAGGCCGATGCGATGCTCAGCCGCGCTCAGCGGGCACCCTACGTCGTCGCCTGAGCGGCGGACCGCCGACCGACGCACCGCCAGGGCCTTCCCCTGGCCGGCGGACTGAATGGCAATCGTTGTCGCGGAGCACGGCGGGAGCGCGATGAGCTATTGGCAGGGCAAGGTCGCGATCGTCACCGGCGCTTCCGGCGGATTGGGTTTCGCAATTTCGCAGGCGCTGGTCGCCCAGGGAGCCCAGATTGCGCTCGCTGCCCGCGGGGTCGAATCGCTGGAAAAGGCCGCGCGGCACCTCCGCGACGGCGGCGGCACAGTGCTTGCGGTTCCCACGGACGTCACGCAGCAAACCGACGTCGAAGCGCTCGTGCGCCAGACGATCGAACGGTTCGGCCGACTGGATCTGTTGGTGAATAATGCTGGCCGCTCGGCGCGCCAGAGCGTTCTCGACACCACGCCCGACGATTTTCGCGAGCTGCTGGACCTGAACTTCCTCTCGGTGGTGCGGTTGGTGCGGGCCTGTCTGCCGCATCTGGAAGCCTCGGCCGGGCAGATTGCCAATATCGGTTCGCTGGCCGGCAAGGCGCCCGCGCGGTGGATCGGGGCCTATCCGGCCTCGAAGTTCGCATTGACCGCCTACACCCAGCAATTGCGGCTCGAGCTCGCCGAGCGCCAGGGAGCAACCGCCGGCAAAGGCGTTCACGTCTTGCTCGTCTCGCCCGGGCCGATCGCGCGCAAGACTCCGCGCGAGCAGCCGGCCCCGGTGGTTGAGGGCGTGCCCGATCGCGCGCTGCGTCCGGGTGCCGGAGTGAAAGCCAG
>JAEUIK010000407.1 GCA_016793185.1 Planctomycetaceae bacterium
TGCGCGAGTTCGAGGCGGCCGCTTCCCTGCTGGTAGGGCTGCCGGTCGGGGCCCGCCAGAATCGCCAAGTACTGCCTCGGCACCTCGGGACCAGGGCGCCCCGCGTTGCCCCGCAGCAAAATGTGCGGCTGATGCGGCGTCGGCGCTTCTGAGAGCGCCATCGCGCGAGGGGGCTCGGGCGGGGCCTGCGACTTGATCCCCTCGACAACCTGCCGCAGCGATTTCAGTTCCTCCACCGCCGACGCCTCGAGCTGCTTTTCTGCATCGGCCGGTTTCACGTCCGGACCGATTTTCTCGGCGGCCGCCTTGAGGAAGTCGTCGACGCTGCGCTGGGCCGCGTTCAGCCGCTCGAGGTAGGCGCTGTACGCTGCATTCTGCTCGGGCGTGCCCGCCAGGGGCGGTTCCGGCGGTTCCGGACTGCTGGCAAAGACGCCGTACAGCGAGTAGTAATCGGCCGTCGGAATCGGATCGAACTTGTGGTCGTGACAGCGGGCGCAGGTCACCGTCAGCCCCAGAACGCCGCGCGTGACGACGTCGATGCGGTCGTCGAGAATATCGTGCGTGTTGTTCATGAACCGCATGCCCAGCGTCAAGAAGCCCATCGCCGTCCAGGTGCGAGGGTCGTTCGACGTGGGAAGCAGATCCGCGGCGATCTGCTGTTGGATGAACTGGTCGAAGGGCAAGTCGTCGTTCAGCGAACGGACCACGTAGTCGCGATAGCCGTAGGCGTGGTAGTAACGCGGGTCGGCCGTGAAGACGTAGCCCTTGGTGTCCGCAAAGCGGGCGACATCGAGCCAGTGCCGCGCCCAGCGCTGCCCGTACGCCGGCGACGCGAGCAAACGATCGATCACCTTGGACCAGGCATCGGACGCCGGATCGTTGACGAACTGGTCGATTTCCTCGGGGGTCGGCGGCAGGCCAACGAGGTCAAACGTCACGCGCCGAATCAGCGTGCGGCGATCGGCAGCCGGCGAAGGGGTCAGCCCCTGAGCGGCAAGTCGGGCCAGGACGAATCGATCGACATCGTTCGCGACCCCCTCACCGTCAGCCACCTGCGGAGCGGCCGGCTGCTCAATGGGACGAAATGCCCAATGGCTGGCGCGGATTGCAGCAAAGGGATCCGCTGGGGCCTCGTTCGTCGGCGCATCGCCGCTGCTGTGTGGCGGAACTGTCGGATCGAGGGTCGGCTGATCCGGCTGAGGCGCCGCAGCCGGCCAGGGGAGGCCTTGCTTGACCCATTCGACGAGCGCGGCGATCTCTTCGTCGGCTAGTTTCTTTTCGGGGGGCATCTGAATATCCCCCTGGTAGCGGATGACCTCGATCAAGCGGCTCTTGTCGGGTTCGCCCACTGCCACGATCGCGCCCGCCGCCGAGCCCGCCATCAAGGTGTCGCGGCTGGAAAGATTCAGCCCCGCTTCGGGCTCCTTGGTGCCATGGCACTCCTGGCAATGTTGCACCAAGAGGGGGCGGACCTTCGACTCGAAGAATTGCACCTGTTCAGGGCTGGGCGCCGTCGGGACGGTATCTTCCGCATTGGCACACGGCGCTGCCGGACGGCACGGTGCGATCAGAGCGCAGGCGGTCCCCAGCCACAATCCGAGCGTTGCTGTCTTCGAGGCGCTTCGCATCGCGAGTCGGCTCTCTCGGGGCGGAATCTGGAGGCAGGCTCAGGGCAATCGGACCGGCGGGGCAGGGCACCCCACGAGGGTGATGCCGGCTCGATTAAGGGTGGGAATGCGGGCGGATGAACCAAGCAGCCGGTCGCTGAACCGCGCGACCGGTATTTGTTCAGCCTAACAAGCGAGCCCGCTGGCCGTCAAATTCGCCGGTGGATCGCGTTCGACCGTCAAGGTCGCCTGCCGGGTGCTCCCCGGCCATGGTGCCTCGGGCACCGTCAGTGGCGCTTCGAGAGTTTCGGGAACGACGCATCCTCGGAAAAGAGCGACTCGCGCAGCGGCCGATCCATCACGATTCGGGTCGCCAGCTTTCCCACATGGACGTGGGGCAGGTCGGGACCCAACCACGCTTGAAATCCAAATTGGGTTCGAGCTTCGTTGCGAAAATGCAGGGCCCGGTACCAGAGACCATCGCGGCGCTGGCTGGGGAACTCGGTGTACACGCCAAAAACCCAGCCATGTCCGGCATACTTCCTGGGGAGGTCCTTGGGGGTGACCGGCGTCCAGATTCCGTCGGCGGGTGGCATGCCGGAGTCTACTCTCGAGCCCTGACTGGTCGGCTGGAATCGCTAACTTTCCACCTAGGGGAGGCAGCGCAGCCCTCGCCAGTTCGCTGCCGGCAGGCAAACGCCTTGCTGGCAAAAACGAGTCCGCCTAAACTACCAAAAGAGGTTCGTTAGATGTCTAACTAATCGGACAACCCCGATTCGTTGGCCTCCCTCGTTGCGGGTTTCCACATTCGAACCGGGTAACTGGCCCATGTTGCAGTACGACTTCGAGGAGAGCGTCGGCTACTGGACCGTCATGGCCGCCCACGCCCTGCATCGGGCGCTGAGCGACGAGCTCGCGCCCGAGGGCATCACTCACCGCCAATGGCAAGTGCTAGCCTGGCTGGCCATTGACGGCACTCTGTCGCAGGCCGAGTTGGCCGAGCGGATGGAGATCGAACCGGCGACGCTGGTGAGTGTCCTGGGACGCATGGAGCGTAACGGCTGGATCGTGCGTCGCGAATGTGCCGACGACCGCCGCAAGCGGCTGGTCGAGGCCACACCCGCCGCCGAACCAGTCTGGGAACGAGGCGTCGAATGCGCCCACCGGGTCCGCGAGCGCGCCACGCGCGGCTTCAGCGACCACGACCGCCGCGAGCTGCAACGACTGCTCGAGGCGCTCCGTAATAACCTGCAGGGGGAAGACCTCCCAGCGGGCGAGCCCTGTCCTTCCGCACTGAGCGACGCCCGTTAACACGGCGCGTCAGGGAACGGGAACACTATGTTCGAGAGAGAACTTGCCAGCTCGCACTGCCGACGCGTGTGGCGCGCCGCGTGGAGCGTTGTGGTGGCCAGCAGCCTGACCGCGTCCGCCTGGGGGCAAGCTCCCGGGCCGAGCACCGTCGCGATCGCCCCGGTCACGCAGCAGGACGTGGCGGCCGGTCGGACCTTTGTCGGCACCGTCATGCCGGTCCGCAGCGCGACGGTCGGGAGCGCGGTGGACGGACGCGTCATGGAATTTCTGATCAACGAGGGGGATCGGGTCGCAAAGGGGCAGAAGCTCTGTCAGATTCGCACCCGGACCTTGGAACTGCAGCTCGCGGCCGCGAAGGCCGAGTTGGCCAGCCGTGAGCAGAAGCTGGCTGAACTCAAGAACGGCTCGCGTCCCGAGGAGATCGAGCAGGCCCGGGCGCGAATGGTGGCGGCCCAGGCCGAAAGCACGTATGCCAAGGCGCGCTTCGAGCGCAAGCAGACGGTCTTCAACCGCCAGGCTGGAAGCCAGGAGGACCTCGACGAGGCGGCCAAAATGGCCGCCAAGGCGGCCGAGGCCGAAAAAGAGACCAAGGCCGCCTACGATCTCGTGATCAACGGCGCCCGGGCTGAGCAGATCGCCCAGGCCGAGGCGGAGGTCGCCTACCAAACCGAAGAGATTGCCCGGCAGCAGGACATCATTGATCGCCACACGATCGTGGCTCCTTTCGACGGGTTCATCACCAAGGAACACACCGAAGAAGGGGAATGGCTCGTCCAAGGGGGCCCGGTCGTCGAAATCGTTGAGCTCGATGAGGTCGATATCGAAGCGCTGGTGCTCGAGGACTACATCGGTTACCTCGACACGCAAACGCCCGCTCGGGTCGAGGTCGGCGCTTTGCCGAACGAGGCGTTCACGGGTCAGGTGGCCGCGATCCTGCCGCAAGCCGATCTCAAATCGCGATCATTCCCGGTCAAGGTCCGTGTGCAGAATCGACCGATCGGGCAGGGAATGTTGCTCAAGGCGGGCATGTTCGCCCGCGTGACACTGCCGGTCGGCGTGACCGAGGCGGCCGTCCTGGTGCCGAAGGACGCGCTGGTCTTGGGGGGCGACAAGCCGCAGGTCTTTCGCTTCACGCCGGGGGCGTCCAAGGAAAACGGCCAGGTCTCCGTCGTGCCCGTCACTCTAGGAGTGGCGATGGGAACTCGGATCCAAGTCCAGGGCGACCTCAAACCGGGAGAGTTTGTCGTCGTCGAAGGGAACGAGCGGCTCCGGCCCGGCGAGACCGTGCAGGCCAAGGTGCGCCCCGAAACGCCAATCGCCACCAAGAACCCGCCAGGCGCAGCGCGGCCGGCGGCGGTCGAAGCCAAGGCCGCGGTTGGCAAGCCGTCGGGCTGAAACGAGCCCCGGAGGTCCCCGAACTCCGATTTCCATCCCGTGACGCCCCGCCTCCCGCGCGGGGGCATTCCCACGACTAAATCCGAGCTCTCCTCGTGCAACTGATCGAATCGTTTGTCCGCAATCCGGTGAAAGTCGCCGTCGGGGTGATCCTGGTCTCCCTGTTCGGCGTGATTGCGCTCACACGGATGCCGATGCAGCTCACGCCGGAAGTGCAGATCCCAACGATCACGATCGAAACCGCCTGGCCGGGGGCCAGCCCGCAAGAGATTGAACGCGAGATCGTGCAAGAGCAGGAGGAGCAGCTCCAAAGCGTCGAGGGGGTCACCAAGATGACCTCCGAGAGCATGGATTCGTTTGGGATGATCACGCTCGAGTTCGCCATCGGCACCGACATGAGCGAAGCGCTGCTGATGGTCAACACCCGGCTCGGCCAGGTGCGTGAGTACCCCGAGAACGCCGACGAGCCGGTGATCTCGACCTCGAATTCCTCGGACCGGCCGATTGCCTGGTTCGTGTTGAGCGAGCGTCCGCCGACCGACGCGCAGCTCGACGAATTCGCGGCCCAGCATCCCGAGTTCCGCGAACAGCTCGCGCGGGTCCGCGCAGCGCTCAACCCGGGCCTGCGACTGTTCCGCATCCGGGAGCTGGTCGCGCAGCATCCGGAAGTGCAGCCGCTGTTGCCGCAGCCGATCGATATTCCCACCCAGCGCCGCTTTGCCCAGGACTTTATCGAATCGCGCTTCGAGCGCGTGCCGGGCGTCTCGAACTCGACCGTCCTGGGAGGGCGCGAGGAGGAACTGCAGGTGGTGGTCGATCCCGAGCGGCTCGCCGCCCGGCAGTTGACGATTGCCGACGTCCGGAACGCGCTCCGCGGCCAGAATAAAGACACTTCGGGGGGGGACTTCTGGGAAGGCAAACGGCGCTACGTGGTTCGCACGCTGGGGCAGTTTCGCTCGACCGAGCAGGTCGAGAATGTGATCATCGCCCGCCGCGATAATGCGCCGGTCTATCTGCGCGAGGTGGCGCACGTACGACTCGGCTACAAGAAGCCGGACGGCCTGGTGCGGCGCTTTGGCGAGTCGGTGATCAACCTCAACGCCCAGCGCGCCACGGGCGCGAACGTACTCGACGTGATGGCGGGTTTGCGCCAGGCGACCGATGAACTCAACGCCGGCATCCTCAAGCAGCGCGGGATGGAGCTCAAGCAAGTCTACGACGAGACGGAGTACATCTACTCGTCGGTCGGACTCGTGAACGAAAACATCGTCGAAGGGGGAGCTTTCACCCTCATTGCGCTGCTGCTGTTCCTCCGCAGTTTTCGCTCGACGCTGGTCGTCTTCCTGTCGATCGCGGTGAGCATCGTCGGCATGTTCCTCGTGCTGAGCCTGATGGGGCGTTCGCTCAATGTTTTGAGCCTGGCGGGCATCGCCTTTGCGGTCGGGATGCTCGTTGACAACTTCATCGTCGTGCTCGAGAACGTCTACCGGCACTACCAGGCGGGCGAAACAGCCGTCGCGGCCACGGTCCGCGGGACGCAAGAGGTGTGGGGCGCCGTGCTCGCGTCAACGTTGGCCAACCTCGCCGTCTTCGTGCCGATCTTGTTCGTCCGCGACGAGGCCGGGCAGCTTTTTCGTGACATCGCCTTCGCCACCAGCGCCGCGCTCGCCTGCTCGCTGCTGGCGGCCCTGGTCCTGGTGCCCACCGCCGCCGGGCTGATTCTGAACCGCACGCACGACGAACAGCACGAAGGGGCCGTGGCCGCCGCCGAGCATCGCCGTCGACAATGGTTTGGAAAGTGGCAGCAGGCGGCCAGCAGCTGGATCAACTGGTTCTTGCGCCCGGTCGACGCGTTTGGCCGCGGCTTCGTCGAACTCGTCGTCGGGATCAATGCCTGGCTGCAGCGGAGCCTGCTGCGGGAGTTTGCCGTGGTCGTCGGCCTCGTGGTGGCTTCCGTCTCGATCAGTTGGATGCTCCTGCCGAAGGTCGAGTATCTGCCGCAGGGGAACCGCAATCTCGTGATCGGCATCATGCTGCCCCCGCCCGGCTACAACCTCGATCAGTTGGCCGCCATGGGAGAGCAGATCGAGAATGCGCTGCGCCCCTATTGGGATGTCGATCCCGAGAGCCCCGAGGCCGCCAGGCTCGATTTCCCGCCGATCGCCGATTTCTTCTACATCGCCCGAGGGCGGCAGCTATTCATGGGCGTGCGCTCGCACGATCCGCTCCGGTCCGGCGAGATGGTGCCGCTGCTGCGCCGCGTGGGAGCCGGCATCCCGGGCACGTTCATGGTGGCCAAGCAGTCGAGCCTCTTCGAGCAGGGCTTGTCTTCTGGACGCACGGTCGACGTCGAAGTTTCAGGGCCCGATATCGAGAAATTGGTGGGGCTCGGCGGGCGGATCTTCGGCGAGGTGCGGCGCATCATGCCCGACGCACAAGTCCTGCCCCGTCCGAGCCTCGACCTGGCGAACCCCGAGATTCACGTAGTTCCCAAGTGGCAGCAAGCGGCCGACATGGGCGTTACCGCCGCCGACTTGGGTTACACGGTCGACGCGCTCGTCGACGGCGCCTACGCCACCGACTATTACGTCGGCGGCGACAAGATCGATCTTTCGATTGTCGGGAGCGAAAAGTTCATCAAGGGGACGCACGATGTCCGCGATCTCTCGATCGCGTCGACCTATGGCGAGCTGGTCTCCTTGGCGGCGGTGGCTGACATTCGGCTCTCCAGCGGTCCCGAACAGGTCAATCGCCGCGAACGCCAGCGGGCCGTGACGATTCAGGTGACGCCGCCGCCCGAGTTCCCCCTCGAAGCGGCCATGGACCAGATTCGCGAACAGATCGTTCTGCCGCTCGAGGCGGCCGGCGAGCTGGGAGGCGAGTACCAGATCCGCTTCTCGGGCACGGCCGACAAGCTCCGCAGCACGTGGACGGCGCTCCGCTGGAATCTGCTCCTGGCATTCGTGATCACTTACTTGCTCATGGCCGCGCTGTTCGAGTCGTGGCTTTACCCCTTCATCATCATCCTGAGCGTCCCGCTGGGAGCGGTCGGCGGATTCGCCGGCCTCTGGCTCTTGAATCAGTTCGTCTTGCAGCCGCTGGACGTGCTGACGATGGTGGGCTTCATCATCCTCGTGG
>JAEUIK010000079.1 GCA_016793185.1 Planctomycetaceae bacterium
GCCGGCGGCCGGCATCCCACTTGTTGCAGGAGCGGCCGCGTGACGGCGGCCTCGCGTCCCGGCGTCAGCCATTCGCCAATCGAGCTCCGCAGGTGCGACAGCGTAACGTTCTGATAAATCGGGGCGCGGTGGACGAGCGTCTGGGCGCGATCGGCCGCCACCAGGACCACCCCCTGGCGAACTGCCGCGCGGGTGCTGCCGGGCGACAGCGGCCGACCCTCGACCAGAACGCGTCCCCCAGTGGGGCGCCTGGCGCCCGCCAGCGCGTGGACCAGTTCCTGGTGCCCCGCGCCCGCATAGCCATACAGGCCGAGACATTCGCCGGGCGCGACCGCCAGCGAGATCCCGGCGAACTTGCCCGCCAGCGAGAGGTTCTCGGCCACGAGGCGGGGCGCTGCCGCCGAGCGGGGAGGGAGGCGCACGGCCGCCTCGAGACCCGCTTCGAGCGGATCGCTCGAGGCGCGTTCGCCCAGCATGAGTTGAATGACCTGGTGCTTGTCGAGCTCGCGCGCGGCAGCGGTCCGCACCAGCTGGCCGTCCCGGAGGATCGTCACGCGGTCGCACACGCTCAGCACTTCGTCCAGGTGATGGCTGACGAGGACGATCGTCACGCCCCGCGACCGCAGCCGGCCCACCAGTTCGAACAGGCGCTGCGCCTCGGGAGGGCTGAGCGCGCTGGTGGGTTCGTCGAGAATCAAGATTCTCGCGCCGCTGTGCAACCCCCGCGCGATCTCGACCAGTTGCCGGACTGCGAGCGGGTAACGATCGAGCCGGCGTTCGACCGCGACATCGATGCCCAGCTCGGCCAGATAGTCGCGCGAGCGCTCGCGCATGGCGCGCCAATCGATGCGTCCCAGCCGCGTCGTGGGCTGCCGCCCCAGAAAGAGATTCTCGGCCAGTGAGAGCTGTCCGATGCCGGACAGCTCCTGGTAGACCATCGCGATCCCTAGATGCCGGGCAGCCTGGGGCGTACCGAGCGCGACAGTGCCGCCCGCCAGCCGAATCGTTCCCTCATCGTGCGGAAACGCGCCGGCCAGAATTTTCATCAGGGTGCTCTTGCCGGCGCCGTTCGTCCCGACCAATCCATGCACTTCCCCCGGCCAGAGCGCGAAGTCGACGCCGGCGAGCGCACGGGAAACGCCAAAGCGTTTGGTGATGCCCTGGCACTCGAGCAGCGGCGGCAAGGGTGGCGTCCCGGCGGCCATCGTTCAGACCAGACAGTGCCGGGGATCGGCCAGATAGAGTTGCGCTTCGAGATTGCCGGTGTCGCGCGAGACAAACGGTCCCGGCGTGACGATCTCGAGCGGCACCTCGTCGACCTTCTCGCCGTTGCGGACGATGAACTGGCCAATCGCCAGGGCTGTCAGGTGGATCAGGCAAACCGGGTTGACGGTAGTCGCCGCGAGGCGGCCGTCGCGGATCGCTTCGAGCCCTTCTTTCTGGCCGTCGACGGCCGTTACGACCATGCCCGCGTGCGAGGTTCCCTCCAAGGCGGGAACGCAGGCCAGGGCCATGTCGTCGCTATGGAAGAAAGCGCCGGCGATGGGCGTGTCGCTTTGTTGGAGCAGGCTTTCGAACGAATCCCGAGCTTTGAGCTTGTCCCAGTCGCACCAGCGGACACCCCCGCCCACGACTTCGACGTCGGGGTAATCGGCCAGCACCTTCTCGAACCCTTGGGCTCGGCCCCGAGCGCCGCTATGAGCGCTAAGTCCGCCGATGTGGATGACCTTTCCCTTGCCGCCGATCTTCTGCATCAGGTAACGCGTGCTGGCCTCGCCCATATAGACCTGATCGGGCGCCACCTGGAGCCAGACACCAACCTCGCGCATCCGCGGCTTATCGACCAGCAGCGTATCCATCGAGATGACGGGAATGCCGCGCTCCTTGAGGCGGCGCACGGGCGCCTCGAGCGAGTCGAGCTGAATGGCCTGGAAGCAGCAGAAATCCCAGGGATCGTTCACGCGCACGTCGAGCCGCTCGCGCTGCTTCTGCGGGTCGAATTCGCCATCGATCCACTCGATGTCGACGTTCAGGAGGTTCCCCCAGAGTTCGGCCGTCTTCTTGCCGAGGCTGCACCACGTGCTGTGCAGGCCCGCATTCGAAAAGGCCGCGCGGAGCCGCTTGGCGCCCCCTGGCGCGGTTCCCTGGGCGGCCGGTTGCGCACAGCCCGCGGTGAGCGCGGCCACGCCCAGGCCGCCGGCGGCGGCGATTCGCTCGAGGAATTGTCGGCGGTCCGGCGCTGCTGTTTCAGCTGTCACGAAGTTTCCCCCCCCAGGGTCCGCGCCTCGACGCGCGATCTTGATCGATGACCGAAGCGGCTATCGTAGATTGCCGGCGCGGGCCGACGCAAGCAGCCGGCGGGCGCTCCCGCCGCCTAGTGCGGCAGCAGTCGCTTGAGCAACAATTGCCGCGCGGGATCGGCGGCGCTGGGGAGCACGTCGTCGGCGCGCTCGGGCTGGGGATCGTCGGCAAACCGGAATCCCCCAATCCGGGCTTCGAGGCCGAGCCCCGGCTTGAGGGTCGCCAGGAAGTTGTCCCAGGCGCGCTGGCGGTCCACGTTCAGCCGCTGGTACCACCCGATGTAGTTGTGCAAGTCCTCCCCCTCGAGCAGCACCTGGCCGAACCGTGCCCGTTGGGCGTCGCGATTCGGTTCGCTCCAGAGGGCGAAGCAGAAGGCGGCCGGCGTGTTGGCGCCTTCGATTTGCTCGGTCCAGACGACTTGTCGTGCCCCCTCTTGCCAGGCGCCGTTGGTGGCATAGGGCTTCACCCCGGTCGCGAGCTTGACACTCAGCTCGTCCGACGCGGTGAGGACCGGGCCGCTCAGGAACGCGCGGCCCATGACCTCGACGACCTGGTCGGTGGGATTCAGCGGCGGTTCGTCCGGGTTTGCCGCGCGCCGCTTTTCCCATTCCGCCTGGCGGCGCTGGTATTCGTCGGTCGCGCGGAAATAGCCCTCGAGGGCCTGCTGGAAGGCCTCGTTGGATTCGAGGAAGGCGAAGGACGCCGGATAAGGGCCGGCCGGCGGCAGGCCCAGCTGCTCGGCCAGAAAGCGCGGCACCGCTTCATTCACTTCGTCCGTGCCGGTCAGCCCCTTCATCAAGCGCAGCATTTCAGCGGGGCTGCCGTAGCCGCGCTCGGCCAGGTAATGGGCGATCCGTACCGCCGCATCCATCTTGGGTTCCAACGCCGCGAACCAGAATTGCAGGCTGATGTTCTTCAAGTCGCCGCGGAATTGCGTGTCGAGAAACTCGCGCAGCCGCGGGTAGCCCGGCTCGCTCCCGAGTTGCTGCTCGAGGAAACCGATCGCGAGGTTCGTCAGCTCATCGCAGGCGGCGGCGCGGCGGGCCAACGCGGCCGTGGTATCGACGTCGCCGCGAAAGCGCTCCTGGTAGGCGTAGCTCGTCCCGAGCGGATTCTCGTGGCGAACGAAGTACCCGGTCCCCCCGACATCCTCGGGGAGTTTGTCGGTAAATGTCCCCCGGAAGTGATGCTGGCGATCGAGCGGCGGTTCGACCGGCGTGTGGTATTGCGCGGCGATCCGCTTGAGCTCGTCCTCGGGCATGGGCCCGATGTTGTTCCCAGATTTTCGCCAGCAGGTCAGCGAGCGCTCGAGCCCGTCCGGCGTCGCCTTCATTTCGAGTTGATAGACGTTGTGGTTGCAGCCGGCAGCCACCATCAGGCACGCGGCGGCGCAGAGTGTCAACAGGAACCGGCCGGGCAAACGGCGCGGCAAAGAGCGGCTCATGGAGGCATCCTCGTGGAGTAAAGCGGGCGCGGCAGCACCGCAACGGGCAAATTGCCCACTGTCACTACGCCGCCAGGGGGACCGTGGTTGCCAGATCCAGCCTACCGCGCGCGGCAGCGTGAGGCACACGAACCCCGCCCCAGCAGTGCGCCGTCCCGCCCAGACGAGACCGCCTAAGGTGCGAACTACCAACGAGATCGGGCGGTTTGCGGCCCGGTTCAGGAGGGCGGCCGTTGCCGCCGGTAAGGAACGGCCAAGCGCGGTCGCGACGGATGATAGGTTTCCAGCGCGAATTCCGGGTTCCGGAAGGTCTGCTGCTGGTCGCTCAGTCGCCAGCGGCGCTCCAGGGCGACGAGTTGTTCGGTTGCCAGCGGAGGCAACTGCGGATTGCGAACGTGGTACATGGCGGAAGTCCCTGACCTGGTCCCGAGCGTGGCGCCAGATTTCGGTATAGCCGAGCGACGCGCAGCGCGAAGAGGCAAATCACGGCGCCGCAGCCAGGAATCTCGCGGGACGCGCGGCACACGCGCTACACGCGGCAAGACTTGCCGCGCGGTCGTCCGCAAGAATCCGCGCAACCGCGCGGGCTTCGCGAGCTGGAATCTTCCTCCCCGAGAGTTGCCCGGGGATCAGTCCTGCAGCCGCGAAACGGCCAGCGTCACATTCTGGCCACCGAAGCCGAAGCTGTTGGTGAGAGCCCGATCGCAGCGCGTTTCGCGAGCCTGGTTCGGGATGTAATCGAGATCGCAATCGGGATCGGGCGTCTCGTAATTGATCGTCGGCGGGAGGACGTTGTCGCGAATGGCCAGCAGGCAGATCATCAGTTCGGTGGCGCCGGCCGCGGCAATCAGGTGTCCCAGCATGCTCTTGGTGCTGGAGATCGGAATCCGGGCCGCGTGCTCGCCGCAGGCGCGTTTGATGGCCAGCGTCTCGACCTTGTCGTTGACGCCGGTGCTGGTGCCGTGAGCATTGATGTACTGCACGTCCGTGACGTTCCAGCCGGCGTCGGCCAGGGTCAGTTCGAGGCATTTGGCCGCGCCGCGCCCCTCGGGATGCGCGTCGGTGATGCGGTATGCGTCGGCCGTCGAGCCATAACCGACGAGCTCGCCGTAAATCTTCGCCCCGCGGGCGCGGGCATGGTCGAGCGATTCGAGCACGAGCATGGCCGCCCCTTCCGAGAGGACGAACCCATCGCGGTTGCGGTCGAACGGCCGCGACGCACGCTCCGGCGGATCGTTGCTCGTGCTGAGCGCTCCCAGCAGGTTGAATCCCGTGACGCCAAACGGATGGATCATGCTATGGGCTCCGCCCGAGAGCATGACGTCGGCATCGCCACGCCGGATGATCTCGACCGCTTCGCCGACGGCCTGGCTGCTGGCGGCGCAGGCGGTCAGGCAGTTGAGATTGGGGCCCTGGGCGTCGAACAGGCCGGCCAGGTGGCTGGCGGGCATGTTCGGTTCTTGTTCGAGTTCCGCGACCGGGTGCAGCAACTCGAGCCCCAGTTGCGTGAAGCGCGACACGTTGAGCTGGTTCCCTTCGAGCGCGCCGACCATCATCCGGCTGAAGCGATCGAAGTCTTGCGGGCCCTCGCCGCTGCCGAGGTACACCCCGAAGCGCGTCGGATCCAGCGCTCGATCGAGAATGCCGGAGTCGTTCACCGCCTGCTTGGCGGCGCCGACCGCGAAGTGCGTATGGCGGGCGCAGTGGGCCCAGTCGGCCGGATCCTCGCCGACGTCGGCCACGCTCCAATCGCGAACCTCGCCGGCGATCTTGGTGGGAAAGTTCGTGGCGTCGAAAATCGAGATCGGGCCGATCCCCGAATGGCCGGCCAGCACGTTGCGCCAGACCGTCTCGATCTCGGTCCCCAGGGGGGTGACCCAGCCCATGCCGGTGATGACAACACGACGTCTCATGGCGTGCTCCTGACGAGCGCTGAAAGTGTGCGGGCCTACGACCGGGCGAGGCCGGGGGGGATGTCGCGCATCCGTGCCACGGCGGGAGGTTCCTCGAACCGGCGCTCCGCCCCGCGCCCGACGTCGAACACTCCCAGTAGCTTCATCGTGAAAACGAAGTTCTCAGGTTTGAAGAATCCCTGGGCGCGTGGTTCATCGGCCAGGTGCGCAAAGAAAATCTCCATTTCGGCTTGCAGCCGGTCGCCGACGTGGCTCGTGGCCGAAACCATCGCTCCTTCCGGATTGATCGTCTCGACCGTCGTCGTGTAGATCAGCGTGTCGCCGGGGAGCGCCGCGAAATGGAAGACGGCCTTAGGGATTTTGGCGAGGACGACCTTTTCCTTAAAGCCCGCATGTTCGCCGACCAGGATCCCACCCGTCTGGGCTAGGCCCTCGACGATCAACGAGTTGGGCATGGTCGGATAGCCGGGAAAGTGATCGTGGAGGTGATCCTCGGCCAAGGTCACGTTCTTGACGGCCTGGGCGCGGCGGCCACTCTCAAACTCCAGGAACTTGTCGATCCAGATCCAGCGCATGACACAGGGGTCCCGGCCACAGGGAGCAAGGGCTCACTCCCGGATGCGGCGTCGTGCGGCCGTCAGGTCCGCATCCGGCGCGGGAGATCACCCAGGCGATAAGGGGATGATCAGCCCGCGTTCACCTTGCTCTCGACGTACTTGGAGATCATGGCGACCGTGAACAAGTTGCCGAACTCGGTGGCCTTGGGATTCTTGGCAAAGGCCTCGACGTCGGCAAACGGCATCCGCTTTTTCAGCTCGTCGATTCCGGCCTGGGTGAACTTGCCGTCCTGCACGTAAGTGGCGTCGGTCAGCAGGCTTTCGGGGAAGAGCTCGCCGCGGGGAATCTTGATGTCGAAGGTTTTCTCGAGGCGGAAAACGATGTCGAGAAAGTCGATCGATTCGGCTCCCAGGTCGCCGGTGAGCGTCGCCTCGGGCGTAACTTCGTCATCGTCGACTCCCAGGGCGTCGACGAGCGCGGCGCGAATCTTGTCAAAAATCTCTTCCTTAGTCGGCATACTTTCGATCCTCCCAGACCCGTTGCGCGCTACCGGCAGCCGCCGTGCGCGTTCGCCTTGGTTGGCGTCTTGGGGCCGTGCCGACGCTGCAAAGCGCCGGACCCACCACGGCCCGCCGTTGGCCGCCAACCGCACAGCACGGCCCACGGTACGGCATCATTGTCCGCGGCGCTGAGCAACAGCTCGGCGCTCCGCGGCATGTCTACGTCATTTCGTTATCAGGCTTGTTCTGTCGTCCGCCGCGGGGCCGAGGGCGCCGCGATGGGTCGCTGAGCTGCGTTGGTCTCCAGATTGCAACCGGTACCCGGGATCGGTCCGATCCCGCGTCGTCAGGCGGAACCCGCCATCGGCTCGGCAACCGCGGGCCGGTACAAATCGGAAAACAACGTTCGCAGTTGATGGATTACGACGGTATCGTTGAGCGCGCGGTCGGCCGATTCGTCGGCCAGGTTATAACGCTCGAGGACCAACCGGCCCGAGACCGCCACCTGGCCGTTGATGGTCCCCTGCCCTTTCAGCCGCGTGTGCCGGTCGTCCTGGTCGATGATTTCTGCCGTCAGGACGAGCGACTGGCCCGGCTCGACGAAGCTGCTGTAGCGGATGTTTCGTGCTTCTTTCAGCACCACGATGCTGTGGGCAAAATCCTCGCTGGAACGAACGAGCCAGGCCCCGGCCTGCGTCAGCGCCTCGAGCATCAGCACCCCCGGCATGACGGGAAAACCGGGAAAATGGTCTGCCAGATACTCTTCGGCCAGCGTCAGGTTCTTGGTCGCCGTAATCCGCACGCCGGGTTGAATCTCGGTGATCCGGTCCAGCAGCGTGAAACGCATGATTCGGTGACGGGAGAGGTGGGGCAGGGCGCGAAATCT
>JAEUIK010000105.1 GCA_016793185.1 Planctomycetaceae bacterium
GCGGTGCGCGTCGAGCTTCCGGAAGTTGAGATGCCGCTTTCGAAGGTCAAGCGCGGCGTGGCCGAAGTGCTGAAGCGCGAAGGCTACATTTGGGACTTCGAGGAAGTTCCCACCAAGCCCGCCAACCGGCTGAAGCTGCACCTGAAATACGGTCCCAACGGCGAACGCGTGATTCGGCATATCCGCCGCGTCAGCAAGCCGGGCCGCCGGATTTACAGCGGCTCCACGCAGCTCCGCCCCGTGCTCAACGGGCTCGGGATCTCGATCATCAGCACCAGCCGGGGCGTGATCAGCGATCGCGAGGCCCGGCAACGCAAGCTCGGCGGCGAAGTCCTCTGCGAGCTGTGGTAGTTCGCGGCGGGCACGCCTCCCGTATTTCGTCGGCAAACACGCAACAGGCAAACACGCAACAGGCAGTGGGTGGCCCCAGGCGCCCGAGACGGTGAACCATGTCCCGCATCGGTAAAAACCCGGTCGCTGTTCCCAGCGGCGTCAAGGTCGAGATCTCCGGCAACACGATCCATGTCGAGGGTCCGAAAGGCAAGCTCGATTTCGAGTTTCGCCCCGAGATCTCCGTGGCCCACGACGCGGCCGCCAAGAAGGTGGTCGTGACCCGCGCCGACGACGAGCGCGAGTCGCGCGCCCTGCACGGGCTGACCCGCGCCCTGATCCAGAACATGATGGTCGGCGTCACGCAGGGCTACGAAAAGAAGCTCGAGATCGTCGGCGTCGGCTACCTCGGCGCGATCCAGGGCAAGACCCTCCAGATTCGCGCCGGTTACGCCAACGAAGTCCACAAGCCGATTCCCGAGGGCCTGCAGGTCACCTGCCCCGATCAGACGCATGTCGTGATCAAGGGGGCCGACAAGCAGCTCGTCGGGCAGTTCGCCGCCGAGGTCCGTTCGATCCGCAAGCCCGAGCCCTACAAGGGGAAGGGCATCCGCTACGATGGCGAAGTGGTGCGGCGCAAGGCGGGCAAGGCCAACATCAAGTAACGTTCTGAGTCTTCCTGACGATCAGCACTCCGAGAATCACGAGCACCCCCTGGGCCTATTCCGGCCCCAACCGCAAGCAGTACGAACGAGGCGATCCGGTGAACCACGAAAAAGCCAATGCCCTGCAGCGACAGCGTCGACGCTTCCGCGTGCGGCGCGGGATCCGCGGCACGAGCGAGCGACCCCGGCTGAGCGTCTTCCGCAGCAACAAGCACTTGTACGTCCAGGTGATCGACGACGAGCAAGGGCGCACGCTGGCCGCGGCCAGCACCGCCGACAAGGATTTGCGCGGCAGCGTCGGCTATGGTGGCAACAAGTCGGCGGCCGAGGCCATCGGCGCCGCGATCGCCAAGCGGGCCCTCGCGGCCGGGATCGACAAGGTCTGCTTCGATCGTCGCGAGTATCGTTATCACGGCCGCCTGGCCGCCCTGGCCGATGCCGCCCGCGCGGCCGGATTGAGTTTCTAACCCGCAGCACAGTTTCCGGACCCTCGTCGGGAGGAACCCCTTCTCCCGACCGCCAGCCTGAGGAGTAACCAGCCCGTGTCATCTGATTCCAGCCGCCGCGGCGGATCGAGCGACTCTCGCCGAGGCGAGGGCCAGCGGGGAGAGTTGATCGACAAGGTCGTGAAGATCAAGCGTTGCGCCGCCGTGGTGAAGGGTGGTCGCCGCTTCAGCTTCGCGGCGATGGTGGTGGTCGGCAACGGCCAGGGGAAGGTTGGCTGGGGCTACGGCAAAGCCAACGAAGTTCCTCCCAGCGTCGAGAAGGCCGTCAAGGACGGCTCGCGGAGCATGATTCCGATCATCATCGAGAACGGCACGATCCCGCACGTGGTCGAGGGGCGCTTCGGCGCCGCCCACGTAGTGTTGGTCCCGGCCAGCCCCGGTACCGGCGTGATCGCCGGCTCGAGCGTGCGGGCGGTTTGCGAGGCCGCGGGCATTCACGATATTCTCACCAAGAGCTTCGGCTCGACGAATCCCGTCAACCTGGTCAAGGCGACGATCGAAGCGCTCAAGCAATTGCGCGCCCGACCCGAGGTGGAGCGCCTGCGAGGAGTACCCGTCGCATGAAACTGCACGACGTCAACACCGGCATTAAGAAGCACAAGCGCCCCAAGCGCCTCGGGCGCGGCCCCGGGTCGGGTCACGGCAAGACGGCCGGCCGCGGCCATAAGGGACAGGGACAGCTGGCCGGCTGGACCGCGCACCCGGCGTTCGAGGGAGGGCAAATGCCCTTGGCTCGACGCATTCCCAAGCGCGGTTTCAACAACCAATGGGCCCGCGTGATTGCGTCGCTCAACGTCGGCGAGCTGGCCGAGTTGTTCGCCGCGGGCGAAGAGGTCACCCCCGCCACCCTCCGCGCCAAGGGCTTGCTGAAGAAGCGCCATGATCTGCTCAAGATCCTGGGGCACGGCGAGCTGACCATCAAGTTGAAGGTCGCGGCCCATCGCTTCAGCGAGACCGCCCGCGCCAAGATCGAGCAAGCCGGGGGCGAGGTCGTGATCCTCCCCGGACCGCAGCTCGTGAGCGAGCGGGCGGAAAAGACCGAAACGGCTCCCAAGGCCAAGAAGAAGTAAGCGGAATTCAAGGTTCGAACACCAGCGCTGACCGGGCCCCGGCCCGCTCGGAGCGACAAGCCAGTTTCCTCAGGGACCGAGGGACGTAACTGCCGGCGCCGGTCCTTACCTATCGGCCCCGTGCGACATCTTCAGGACGGACCGAGCCATGCTGGAAAAACTCCGCATCATCTTCACGATCCCCGAGCTGCGGCGGAAGATCGGCCTGACCTTCCTGCTGCTGGCGATCTATCGCCTCGGCTTCTGGATCCCGCTGCCAATCATCGATCAATCGAAGATCGCCGCCCAGGCGCAAACCGGATTCCTCGAGCAGGTGGCGCTCTTCAGCGCCACCTCGCTGAGCGACGCCACGATCTTCGGCCTGGGGATCATGCCCTACATTTCGGCCTCGATCATCTTTCAGCTGCTGGGGAGCGTCTGGCCCCCGTTGGAAAAGCTGCAGAAGGAAGGCGAAAGCGGCCGCAAAAAGATTAACGAATACACGCGCTACGCCACCGTGGCCGTCTGCCTGTTACAGAGTTGGGTGTATTTAGCCTGGCTGGTGAACTCCGGCCTGGTGCAGGCCGACTTCCTCACCGCCTCGGGAGGTCTCTCGTTACCCTGGCAAATCGTCGCCGTCATGACGATGACCGCTGGGACGATCTTCCTGATGTGGATCGGCGAGCAGATCGACGAGTACGGCATCGGCAACGGCATCAGCCTCTTGATCATGGCCGGCATTCTCGCCCGCATGCCCAAGGCGGGCTGGGATCTGCTCAAGCCGTTGGCCGATCGCGGGCTCGAGCTGGGCGGCGGGCAGGGGGAGATCGGCGTCGAAACGCTCCTCGTCCTGGCCGCGCTGTTCGTGGGCGTGATCTTCGGCGTGGTCTTCATCACGCAAGGCCAGCGCCGCATTCCCACCCAGAGCGCCAAGCACGTCCGCGGGCGCCGCGTCTTCGGCGGCGGCCGGCAGTATCTCCCCTTGCGGGTGAACCAGGCCGGCGTGATGCCGATCATCTTCGCCTCGAGCCTGCTGTTGTTCCCCAGCATGTTCTTCGGCTGGCTCGCCCGCGCGGTCGACTCGCAGGTGCTGACGAGCCTGAGTGAATCGTTCCAGCGCGGCACGTCGTTCATGTACAACGTGCTGTACGTGGCCCTGATCTACTTCTTTTGTTACTTCTGGACGGCCATCACCTTCAACCCGAAGGACATGGCCAACAATCTCAAGGATTTTGGCACCTTCATTCCGGGGTATCGGCCGGGCAAGCGGACCGGCGATTATCTGGAAAAGGTGATGATTCGGATCACTTACGTCGGCGCAGGATTTTTGGCCCTCGTGGCAATTTTGCCCACGCTGGTCGCCAGCGCCGCCAACGTGGATTATCAGGTGGCCAGCTTTTATGGAGGAACCGGACTGCTGATCGCCGTGAGCGTGGCCTTCGATCTCGTGCAAAAGATCGACAGCCATCTTGTGATGCGGAACTATCGCGGCCTGCTGGAAAAGTAGCATCGCCAACCCAGGGTCGCCACCTTCCCGGCAGTAGTCGCGAGTGGTCCCGGCGGAGCCATGAGAGAGCCATCATGCGAATCGTCTTCCTCGGGCCGCCGGGTGCCGGCAAAGGGACACAATCGCAGCGGCTCATCCAGCATTTTCGGATTCCGCATCTCGCCACGGGCGACATGCTGCGGGAGGCAACCCGACAAAACACCGCCGTCGGCCGCGTGGCCCACGACTACATGGCCGCCGGACGGCTGCTCCCCGATTCGATCATCATCGACCTGGTCTGCCGGCGGCTGAAAGAGCCGGACTGCCTGAACGGTTATCTGCTGGACGGCTTCCCCCGGACCCTCCCGCAGGCCGAGGCCTTGGATCGCTTTCTCACCGAAAGCGGTTCGCCGCTCGACGCGGTGCTCGAACTGAAGGTGGACGAAGACGTCCTGCTCCAACGGCTGGCTGGCCGGGGGCGCGACGATGATCGGCCCGAAGTCATCCGGCAGCGCCTGATCGGTTATCGCGAACAGACCAAACCGCTGGTCGAGTACTACACGACCCAAGGAAAACTCGAACCCATCGACGGCATGGCCACCCCCGATGCGGTCTTCGAACAGATTTGCGACATCCTCGACCGCCGGCGCAATCCATCCTCCCTGACCTGACGACACACTCCCTGACCCGAACCCGCGTGTCCAACTTGACGCTCAAGAGCCCTCGTGAAATCGCCCTGATGCGCCGTGCCGGCCTGGTGGTCTGGGAAGCCCACCAGATCGCTGCGAAACTGGTGCGCCCCGGCGTGACCACGGCCGAAATCGACGCGGCCGTCGAAGCGTTCTTTGAAACGCGCGGCGCCGTCCCGCTCTTCAAAGGCGTCCCCGGTAAGGTTCCCTTTCCGGCCGTCACCTGCATCTCGGTCAACGAAGCCGTCGTCCACGGCATTCCCGGGCCGCGGGTGCTGCAAGAAGGGGACATCATTAGCATCGATACGGGCGTGCGGCTCGAAGGCTGGTGCGCCGACGCCGCCGTCATGCACCCCGTCGGCCGGATCTC
>JAEUIK010000160.1 GCA_016793185.1 Planctomycetaceae bacterium
CGGCGCAGGTAGTCGCGCCAGGCCTTCCAGCCGGGGGTTTCGTCCCCCCACTCGCCGGCGCGCGAAACGGCCGAGGGGACCGACTTGTGCCAGATATCGTGGCCGCCGCTGGAGAGGGGAAAATGTGACTTGGCCCCCGGCAAGAGACGCGGAAAACTCGTGGTCGCCATGCTGCCTGGTCCTCTGTGCCGCGCGAGCTCCGTCCCAGCACTCGGCCAGGGACACGCCACGCCGGGGATCATCCGTTCGATCGTGCGTGCGCGAAGTGCGTCTTCGTGGACGTTCACCGTGCGAAAAAGTATCCTAACAAGCTAGTCTCCAAATCGCAGGCCGCAAGTGGCCCGCGGCGGAACCCACCCCCATGCTGCAGGATGCCTCGCCGATGAAGACTTCCAACCGTTCCGCGGGGCTCGTCCGCATGGGGTCTGCCTGGGCGGCCCTCGGACTCGTGGGGGAATTGCTGGCCGGCAGCGGCTCGCTGGCCCACCTCGCTGCGCGGGGAGCCCCCCCGGACGCGGCCGCGACTGCTCAGCCTGCCCCGCGTGAGGCCGGCCAATGGAAGAAGATCTCTCCGAAAGACGACGTCTGGATCGATAGCGTCGCCAAGCAGGTGAAGATCTCCGGCGAGATCGTGCTCCGCGAGGGGCAGCTCGAACTCTTCGCCTGCCTCAAGCAAACCAAGGAGCACGAGGCGATCGTCGCCTGCACCACCAAGGCCTATGTCGTGCATGCGGCGCTGCTGGCCGTGGGGGCCGTGGCGGGAAGCCCCGTCCGCTTTCGCCCCGATTATCAGGCGGCCGCGGGAACCGAGGTCGAGGTCTATGTCGAATGGACCGACGCCGACGGCAAGCCGCAACGCGCCAACGCGCGGGATTGGATCCGCAACATCAAGACGGGCAAGCCGCTCGAGCAGCCGTGGGTCTTTGGCGGCAGCGGATTCTGGCAGGACGAAACCACCGGCGAGAAGTTCTACCAGGCCGAATCGGGGGACTTCATCTGCGTCTCGAACTTTCCCAGTGCGATGCTCGACCTGCCCATCAAGAGCTCCGAGAGCAACGAAGCGTTGATGTTCGAGTGCTGGACCGACCGAATTCCGCCGGTCGAGACCAAGGTCACGCTCTACCTGGTGCCCCAGCTCAAGAAGGGTGCGGCCCAGGAGAAGCCGGCCGGCAAGGCCGAACAACGCGGAACCAAGCCGCCCGCCCTGCGTCCCACCCGCGCTCCGGCCACCTAGGGCGACTTCGGGGGCCTGCGAGTCGTCTCGCGATCAGGCATTCATGACATTTCGATAACTAGCCCGACGCGCCAGCGAGGGTCTTGCCTCGGTGGGAAGGTTTTCAAGCGCCGGCATACGCCATAAAGTCGACTCGAAGTACGAGGAGGGTGTCCACTTCGCCCCGTTGCGTCGTTCGGGATTTGCTGGAGCTTCAATGAAGAGCTTGGTACCCGGCGCACCTATCTTCGCCTGGTCGGTGTACTCGACAGTTGCCAGCGCAATGAAAGCCCTGACGCTGGGCCAAATGCTCAGCCGGCCCGGCTCTATTTGAGTAGGTGGGGAGCGGCGCCGAGTCTGGCTAGTCCAGTCGCAGCCCACTGGCGTTGGCGCGAGTACGCTTTCACGAACTCGTGCGCCTCTTCATCCTCGGTATCGCCCGTTTCCACAACAAGCACATCGAGGGGACCCTCGTCGGTCTCGACGGACGAATCGTAGAGTAGCGCATAGGCAATGGCGGGTGGCATCCGCTCTCGGATTACCTGGCGCACGATCTCGCGAAGTTCAATCGCGTCTCGGGAAACGAGAGAAAAAAAGGTCATGCCTTCGCTGTCATGCACGTAGAGCGTCGGCACGAAGTTTCCGCTCTCCAGCAATGAATCAATCGCCGGTTGAATCCCCGCGGTCAGCATGTTTGCCTGCTCTTGCGTGATCGCGACTTCGTCACTCATCGATCCGCTCTCCTGCGTAGTGTGGGATGGTTTTTGGACAGAACAGGTATCCCCTCACTCCGTCACCCGGCAGTGCTTGAGCATCTCGTCCGGAGTGGTGACGTAGCTCACGTAGAACGGGCCGAACTCGGCGTATTTGGCGCTCGCCTCGTCGAACCGCATCCGGTAGACGATGTCCTTGAGGAACTCGGGGTTGCGGGCCCAGAGCGTGACGCCCCACTCCCAATCGTCGAGCCCCAGGGCGACCGTGATCAACTGCGTGACCTTGCCGCCGAACGTCATGCCGGTCCGGCCATGTTCGGTCATCAGTTTGCTCCGCTCGGCAAAGTCGAGCACGAACCAGTTGGCTCCCGGCACGCGGCTCTTGTTCATCGGATAGAAGCAAGTCGCGGGCCAGGGGGGAAGATCGGGCGTGAGCCGCTGCGTGCGCATTTGCGCTTCGCGCCCTTCATAGGCCTTGAGCTTGGCTTTGTAGCCGGGACCATTCGGATCTTCCCCTTCGGCGACGAGCCGCGCGCCGTATTGCTCGACCGTCGGCACATACTCCGAGACCTCGGTCAGCGACACGAACGAATAGGTGGGGACCAGCGCCGGCCCCAAGGGGCTCGCCAGCAGCGCTTGATGCACGGCGTCGATCTTGAGCGGATCGGGATCCAGCAACATCAGCCCGAAGTCAGCCTTGTGTCCGCTGACGATCGAAGTTTGCAACCGGGCGGGGGCGGCGCCGCCGGCCGGATCGAGAATCGCGGCCACCTGGCTGCAGCCTGCCAGCCGCTCTTCGGGGCGGAGCGCTTTCAACGCGCCCCGCTTGAAGCGATAGAAGAAATGGCCGACGTGCCAGCCTTCGTGAGGCTGGAGGGAAACTTCGCTCGTAACAGGCTGATTCATGGCATCGGTCGGGGGGCAAGACGACGTCGATCAAAGACGCCCATCATACCAACTTTCGCTCGCGCTGGCTGCACGTCAGTTCGGGCCGGTACAATCGTGCTGTGCCGGCAGGGTTGAGTTCCACTTTGGAGCGCGGGGTGAGCGCATGCATCCGTTCGTCGAGACGCTCAGCGTGGTCGGGGCCATCGCGATCGTGATTGTCCTGGCGATCGCCGTGCTGACGGTTTTCTTCGGCGGCTGGTCGAAGGTTTCGGACGGGGAGGCCAAAGCGCATTCCGTGGGAATCCGCGGCGTGCTCAAGAAAGGCGCGCGCGTCACGGCACACTTGCAGCGCGACGTCACCCTGGAGCGGGTTCGCTTCATGGGCTTTGCCCGCGGCCTGACCAAATCGGGAATGCCTTACGAATTTCACGGGATGGTGATCTTCGAAGACGAAGAGCGTCAGCGCTATCTGGTCCGGGCCCGGCTCATCCGCATGATCGTGGTGCTGCCCGATGACGCCGCGCCCTGAGCCACGAGACTGAGGTCGCGTTACGCCGCGGACGCTTGTGTTCGACTTGGCCGTGCCAGGACGAGCCGAATCGCCGCGGCTGAAAAACCCACGAACCACAATCCCAGGGCTGCCCGTACTCCCCAGTTGCCATAAAGAAGAGGACCGACCAGCGACGTGATCGCGGCCAGGCTCAAGAGTATCGCCGGCACGCGCCACGCGGGGCCTTGCCGCCAGAAGGCGATTGTAAAGAGGATCAGT
>JAEUIK010000429.1 GCA_016793185.1 Planctomycetaceae bacterium
GCATGCTGTCCCCAGGCCGTGATTTCGTTGCCCAGGGCCGCCGCTGTGCGGAGCAGCGCGACGTGGGCGGCCCGGGTGCGGTCGCTCTGCTCGCGGACCGCTTGCCAGCGGGCCGTCGCATCGCTGAGGGCCTGCTCGCCAGCCTCGAGGTATTGCGAGATGGCACGATGCTCGGTCTGGGCAGTTTCGACCGCGGCCAGCGTGGCCCGCCAGTGCTGCTGCTGGCTGCCGGCGCGTGCCAGCAAGGTTGCCAATTGGGCCCGCTGCCGCTCTTGTTCGCGCTCGAGCTCGCGGAGGCGTTCCCGCTCGTGTTCGATTTTCGATTCAAAGGTCGCGATCCGCTCGCGGTCCTCGGCCACCCGGGCGTCGGCGTCGCGGGCTTTCTCCCCGAGGTCGGCGATTTCGGCTTCGAGTTGGGCGGCGGTCGCCTCGAGCGATTCGGCCTCGGTCCGATTTCGCTGCGCCTCGGTGGTCAACCGCGCGGCGCCGGCCAGGAGCGTTTCGAGCCGTTTGCCGAGTTGCCGCCAGTCGGTCAGGCCGACCTGCGTCCGCAGTCCCTGCAGGCGGTCGCTGTACTCTTTGTAGCGCTGCGCTTTGGCCGCCTGTTTGCGGACTCCACGGAGCTGATTCTCGACCTCGTCGACGATGTCGGCGAGGCGCAGCAGGTTTTGCTCGACCCGTTCCAGCCGGCGGAGCGACTCGACCTTCTTCGCCTTGAAGCGGCTGATGCCGGCCGCTTCCTCGAAAATTACCCGCCGATCCTTGGGAGAGGACTGCAGCAGAACGTCGACCTTGCCCTGCTCGATCACGCTGTAGGCTTCGGTCGCTGCGCCCGTACCCGAGAATAGATCGCGAATATCCCGCAGCCGGCAGGGCTGCCGATTGATCAGGTACTCGCCTTCGCCGCTACGGTACACGCGGCGGGTGATCTGCACTTCGGGCGTATCGATCGGCAGCAGTCCGTCGGCGTTGTCGAACGTCAGGGTGGTTTCGGCCGAGTACAGCGGCGGTCGTCCGCCCGAGCCATTGAAGATGACATCGGCCATCTCCTTGCCGCGCAGGCTCTTGACGCTCTGCTCGCCGAGAACCCACTTAATGGCGTCGACAACGTTGGACTTGCCCGAGCCGTTGGGACCAACAACGGCGGTGATTCCGCGGGGAAACTCGAAGCGCGTCTTGTCGGCGAAGCTCTTGAAGCCGACCAGTTCGAGTGCCTTGAGCATGGGAAGATCAGCCGGGGAGTGACGCGCTGGTTGTGGGGCTGGACGAGTGCGCCGCGAGCGTGGTCGCGTGGCGCGGACGCGGGTGGGACGGGCTCGCAGGGGACCCGCCCGGCGGCGCCCCTAGCTGCGCCGCCAGCCCTTTATTCTATTCAATAGCCCGACGCCTGTGGGGTCCGAATTCTGGTCGTCCCCGGCCGAATCGAGCCCCGACGGCTCGTCCCCCGAGTTGTCTGCGGGGCGTTTTTTCCCGACCCGGCTGTTGTACAAGTCCGGGAGCGGGTTGGAGATCGTGGCCGATTGCGTGAGGGTCCCCCCGGCGGCCGGTTCGAGGCTGGCCGGCAGGGTGTATTCGCGTCCGGGCTGCGGAACGGCGTCGACCTCCAGCCGCCCTTCGAGCCCCTGGTGCGACTTGGCCTGTTGGAGCATCTGCACGACGTCGGGGTAGGTGCCTCCCAATTCGACGATGGCCCGAATGACCTCGTCGACCGAGTTGCCCACGACTCGTTCCTCGCGGGGCTCGCCAACGGCAAAGCGGCTGACGCTCACCTGGCCTGTTTTCTCGACCTTGACGAGCAACTGCTTGTTCGGTTCGAGCATCAGCGGCGGTTTGAAACGCTGCCGGGGTCCAAACAGCACGATCTCCGGTCGGTAGCTCCGGGTGACATGAATCAGCGCCGGAGCCTTGCTGTCGAGCAGGTGATAGCTGAACTGGTCGCCGAGCTGCTCGCCGCGGACGAGCGGGTCCTGGGCGTTCATGGCCCATAACGCCCGGAAGGCCCCGTAGCGCGTTTCCGCGCTATTGACCTCCAGGAGGCTGCGGAGCGCGTCGTAGGCGGCGAAATCGTCCATTGCGCTGAGGGCGGCCAGGGCGAACACGCGGAACGCGGGCTGTTCCTTAGCGGCCGTCGCCAGCGGCTCGGCCGCGCGACTGTCGTCGAGATAGGCTAGCGCTTCGGCCGAGTAGAACTGAATCAGCGGATCCTCGGCCGTAATGCCCTGGGCCAGGACGGGGATTCCCTCGTGTCCCAGGGCCTCGAGCTTGAGCGCCGCCGAATCGCAGGTCACCGGGTCCAGCAACTGACGTTCGAGAAGCTTGATGCGCTGCAAGCGATCGACGGCGTTTTCCTTGAGGGGCACGCCCTGCAGCACGCGCACGTAGCGGGCGATGTTGTCCTTGTAGCGCGGGTGGACGGTCAGGTCGAGATACTCGTCGGTCTTGGCCGTGGCCACGCCGGTCTTGATGCCCCCCACGTACGTCGCAAAGCGGCGGTTGAGGGCTCCCTCGATGGCCGCGGCGGTGCGGACCCCTTGCTCCTTGGTGGCCCGGGCATCGGGTTTGAGGAGCAGGCGCATCGGGCGCGACTTGACGGCCACGCCGCCGCCGAGGACACGGCCCCGCCCCAGAGCGACGGTGTTCTCCGCTCCACTCTGCTCGGGGTCGACCAGAATCGGGCCTTCCGCCAGGCCAAGCAGGTAACCTTCGCGAATCTGGTTGTCGATCGGAGTCAGCTCGCGGAGGCGGGTTTCCATGAGCCAGCCACCGCGGAGACTGGTGGTTTCGCTGCGTGTGGGAATGCGGACTTCGACGTCAAAGCGATCCCCCTTCTGGATACCGGGGCGGAGGAAGCCCTGCACGAGCACCAGCGACGTGGTGGGCGAAGCGAGGACTTTGTTGGGTTCGATCACGCCCCGTTTCTGCATCTCGTCCAGCAGTGCCGAGCGTTCCGGCGAGGGCTCCGGATCGCTGCCGGTGCCCGGAAGCCCGGTAACCAGGCCGATCGCCTCGACATGCACCGTGCTCATCCCATGGGAGACGGCAAAGTCGCCAACCAGCTTGATCTGATCGGCCGCCAGATCTTCCGCCTCCGGGCTCTGCGACCGAACCGAGGCGCCGGCGCAGCCACCCAGCAGCAGGCAGATTCCGACCATGAGCGTCGTGCGACGATCCATACGCTTGTTCCGCGTTCGGACCAAGCGAGCGCCTCTCCGACGGTCTCGGCCGTCGCGACAGAGGCCCATCCTTGGGCCGAAAATCTGCCCCTGACCGGGGCAAGAAAGGTTTCGAGCGGCGGAAGATAGGGATTGGCCTGTCGCCGGTCAAGGCGGGTTTGACGCAAGGCGATGGCTGCGCGAGCCGGGGGGGCGGGCGCAACTGGCCAGGTGCCCGCACGGAGGTCTTGGCCGCCGGGGGGCATCCGGGCGTGCTCGGCCAGCTAGCACGATTTCATCGAGTTCCGCGTATTCGCGCCCGGCCCAATTTCTTGCAGTTCCGGGGCCGCACGCGGTCGGCCCTGCGCCGTAATCTCAACCTTGACCAGCACGTTCTTGAAGGCTGGCGTGCGGGACTGAGGGTCGAGCCCTCGAGGAACGAGGACGTTGGCTTCGGGGTAATACATCAGCGCGTTGCCGGGTTTGATGCGGTCGAAGGCCGTTGCCAGGATCCCCGGCATTTCCCCGGTTGCGCTCTTGACCGTAACGGGCGTGCCGTCGCTGAGTCCCAGGCTTGCCAGGTCGTCGGGGTGCAGGAGGATCACGTCGCGCCGATTCTGACCGCGATAGAGGTCCTCGTCCTCGTAAACGACGGTGTTGAACTGCCCCTCGCTGCGGACGGTCATCAGACGCAGCTCGCCGGCGCCCCCTGCCAAGGGCGGAACTGCGTGGGTGTGCAAGCGGGCGCGACCACTGGCCCGCGGGAACAAGGGTTCGTGCAGCAGCCGGCCGCCGATGTGGAACTCGCGCTTGGTGCGGTCGATTTCGGCCAAGGGCTCGAAACCGGGGACGATCCGCGCTACCGCCTCCCGAATGTGGCTGTGATCGCGCATCGACTGCCAGTCGACCGGGCCCGCCGTGCCGAGTACGCCGGCC
>JAEUIK010000227.1 GCA_016793185.1 Planctomycetaceae bacterium
CAGGCCGGCATCGCGCACACAACCACCCGCGTCGGCAGCATGCTGACGCTCTTCTTCAATGCCGAGCGGGTCACCGACTGGGACGTCGCGAGCCGCTGCGACACGCAACGGTTCGCCAAGTACTTCTGGGGGCTGATCGAGCGGGGCGTTTACATGCCCTGCAGCCAGTACGAGGCGCTGTTTATTTCCGCCGCGCATACGGATGCCGACATTGAGCAGACGATCGCTGCTGCCGGCGACGTTCTGGCGGCAAGCTGAGAGGGCCGGCCCGGCGCGTCACTCGCCGCGGGCTTGCCATTTCTCTTCCGCGGCGCTTGGACGATGGTACTCGGGCACGAGCCGCCACAGGTCGTCGCGCACGCCCGAGCCGTAAAGCCGGGCGGCAACTTGCCCCACCGTCGCCGCAATGGGGAGGCGGCGCACGGCGTCGACCACCGACACGTCCGCCGGCAACTCGATCTTGCGAACCGCCGGCCCCGTCACCAGCACCGGGCGGGGCAAGCTGGCCAGCCAGACCTCTTCGCCGACCAGGCGCAACTCGCCGTCGCGTTCGTAGCGGCGGGCCGCAGTTGCCACGTAGCGTCGGGCAAACAGCTGTCCCCGTTCGGCGCTCAGGACCACTTCCAGCGGAACTTCGCCTGGCGGCGCCTGTTCGGCGATCACATCCAGCGTGTCGACTCCCAGAACCTCGGCGCCCACGGCATAGGCAAACGCCTTGGCGGTGGTCACGCCGATTCGTAGTCCCGTGAACGAACCGGGCCCGACCGTGACCGAAACCAGCGCCAGGTCGCGCGGCGCCCAGGAAGCTCGCCTGAGGAGTTCGTCGATGGCGGGGGCCAGCGAGCGGCCGCTGCGCTGGCCGGCAGGGAGCGATACCTCGGCAATCAACTCGCCTTCGACCAGCAGGGCCACGCTGCCGGTGACGCCGGATGTCTCGAGTGCCAGTTGCCGCATCGATCGATTCCCTCTCGCTGGTCCGCGCTGCGGGTGCAACGCTCGTCGTGGTTGCGCCCGACTGCCGAGTGCAGGCTACTTGACCCCCCCGCAGGCCCGTCCTAAACTTCGATTTTAGCTAGGGATAGCGCGTTTCGACGCCCCTTGCGCCAGGGGACGTTTGACAGGTTATCGTGGAGACTACCCTTCCGTGAAGCGCGCGCTCATCAGCGACATTCACAGTAATCTCGAAGGCCTGCAGGCCGTCCTGGCCGACATCAAGTCGCAGGGCATCTCCGAGATCTACTGTCTGGGCGACATTATCGGCTATGGGCCGAATCCCCGCGAGTGCATTGACCTCGTGATGCAATGCGATGTTTGTATCCTGGGGAATCACGACCAGGGAGCCCTCTTCGATCCCGAGGGTTTTAATTCAGGGGCCGAGCGCGCAATTTTCTGGACGCGCGAACAGCTCGAATCGCCCGCGGGCGACCCAGACCAGAACGCCC
Organism: Planctomycetaceae bacterium; assembly: GCA_016793185.1. Taxonomy (GTDB): domain Bacteria; phylum Planctomycetota; class Planctomycetia; order Pirellulales; family JAEUIK01; genus JAEUIK01. Next base: position 1,443 of record JAEUIK010000227.1, read on the forward strand.
GCCGCTGGGATTTCCTGGGCGAGCTCCCGCGCAATCGCCGCGAAAACGGCTTCTTGTTCGTCCATGGCTCGGCCCGCAATCCCCTCAACGAGTACGTCTTTCCCGAAGACATCTACAACCAGCGCAAGATGGAAAAAATCTTCTCGCTGATCGAAAAGCACTGCTTCCAGGGGCATACCCACGTGCCGGGCGTCTTCAAGGAAAGCCTCAATTTCCTCAGCCCTGAGGAAATCAACTACCAGTACAAGCTGACCGACGAAAAAACGATGATTAATGTCGGCTCGGTCGGCCAGCCCCGCGACGGCGATCCGCGAAGCTGCTACGTCATTCTCGAGGACAATCTCGTCACGTTCCGTCGGGTGGAGTATCCGTTCGAAACGACGGTTCGCAAGATCTACGAGACGCCCGATTTGGATAACTTCCTGGGCGACCGGCTCCGCGAGGGGCGCTGATCCGGGGACTCCGCGGGGATCCCGCCCGGCGAGGCCGAAGCCGACTTTGGGCTCGACAGGGTCGATTTCGACCCATTCCAGGAGGGCGGGTCCCATTCCCGACCCCCCGGTGGATCCGGTACATTACCAAGTGCCGCCCGATTGCAGGGTTGCGCTGTGCAAGCAGCCGGGGTGGCCGAGTCATTTATCCCCCGCCCCGCTCTCGAGTCTCCGCGGGGGTTGAGAAAGTCCCATGGAACGTCGCCTCGCTCTGTTTTTGTTGTGTGCCGTTGCGATTCTCGCCGGCAATGCCTACCTCAGCCGCTGGATGGCCGGCCCGCAACCGAATCCCGCCCAACAGGCCCAGGCGGAAGGCCAGAAAGGCGAGGCCGCGGGGGATGAGCCGGCCACGCCTGAAGCGGCCGACGGCACAGCGGCCCCGGATGCCGCAGGAACGGCCAAGACCGACACCAAGTCCGACGCAACCGACGCCAACCCAGCCGAGCCGGCTGCCGCGGGGGCCGAGCCCCCTGCACTCCAGCCCGACCTGCCGGTCCGGCGAGTCGCTCTCGGTTCGCTCGACCCGGCCAGCCCCTACAAGATGCTGGTCACGCTCACGAGTCTTGGCGCGGCCTGCGAGCGCATCGAATTGAACAGCCCGCGCTATCGCGACTCCGAATTCGATGGCGCGTATCTGGGGCATCTCGGCCTGGGGACCAGCAGCGACCCCAAGGGAGCCTCGGTGGGAGTCGTCGGTCCCGGCACGCCGGCCGGGGTGGCGGGCCTGAAGGTCAACGACGTAATCACTGCCATCGGTCCGCACGCGGTGGGCGATTGGTTGGCCGTGGAGGAGGCCCTGGCGAAGTTCAGGCCCGGCGACGAAGTGACGATTCATGTGATGCGGGCCGGCCAGCCCGTCGAATTGACCGCTCGACTGGCGCGCAAACCGCTGGACGTTGTCCAGCCCGAGAATAGCGATCCGCTGACGCTCGAACTCACCCTGGCTCAGCTCGACGACCAGAAGCTCGACCCCCAGAAGGCCGATCTCCCCAATCTTCCGCTGTCGAACCGCTCGTGGGAGCTGGTTTCCAACGACGAAAGCCAGGCAACGTTTCGCTGGGCGCTTCCCACCGTCGGGCTGGAAGTGCTCAAGAAGTACCGGCTGGCCCGGGTGGCCGTCGCTGGACAAGACCCGGAGGGTCCCAGCGAGGCGTTCCACCTGGTCTTCGACGTCGAAATCAAGAATACCGGCATGGCGCCCCACCAGGTGGCCTATCGTCTCGGCGGACCCACCGGGTTGCCGACCGAAGGGTGGTGGTATGCCAACAAGATCAGCCGCACCTGGACCGGCGGCGGCGGCGTCCGCGACGTCATCGTCGCCACCGACATCAAGGGACGCGCGAGCATCGAGACGGTCAGCGGCATCAAGCTTGCCGGCGACAAGGAAGTCACTCGCTGGAAGAACGAGCCCATCGTGTTTGCCGGCGTCGACGCGCAATACTTCGCCGCCATGCTCATTCCGCAGAAGAAATCTCCCGACGAGGTCTGGTTCGCCGACCTCGATCCCCGGCGCGTGGGCCCCGTGCCGGCCGACAAGAACCGCCTCAAGCTGACCGACGTCTCGTTCCGCGCCACGACCGTGACGGAAGAGATCAAGCCGGGCGAGTCAGGACTGGAGCACACCTACTTCCTTTTCGCCGGCCCGAAGGTCCCCGCGGTGCTCGCGGCCTACGGCCTCGACGGCATCGTCTATTACGGCTGGTTCGGCACCGTCAGCCGGTGGATGCTGGCGATCCTGCACTTTTTTCACGACACGCTCCACGTGCCGTACGCGATTGCCATCATCCTGCTGACGGTGCTCGTGCGGTCGGCCATGTTCCCCTTGAGCCGGCGGCAGGCGATCTCGGCCCAGAAGATGCAAGAGCTCGCTCCCGAGATGAAGAAGCTCGCGGAGAAGTACAAGAACAACATGGAAGCCCGCAGCAAGGCGCAGCAGGAGCTCTTCCGCAAGCACAACTACAACCCGCTGGCGGGCTGCTTGCCGATGTTCATTCAGTTGCCGATCTTCATCGGGTTGTATCGTTCGCTGTCGGTCGATGTCGAGCTGCGGCAGGCGCCGTTGATCTCCGAGTCGGTGCGCTGGGCCTCGAACCTGGCGGCGCCCGACCAGCTGTTCTCGTGGGAAAGCTGGATGCCGGCGTTTGCCCAGTCGTGGCTGGGCCCTTATTTCAACGTGCTCCCCTGCCTCACGATCGGCCTCTTCATCTGGCAGCAAAAGATGTTCATGCCGCCGCCGACCGATGAGCAGGCCGCGATGCAGCAGAAGATGATGCAGTACATGATGATCATCTTCGGCGTGATGTTCTTCCGCGTGCCGAGCGGCTTGTGCGTGTACTTCATCGCGTCGAGCTTGTGGGGCATCGCCGAGCGAAAGCTGCTTCCCAAGTCGATCAAGAAGAGCCCCGCGGGCGAGGCGGCCACGACGATTACCGTCGCTTCCCGGCCGGCGGCCGAA
>JAEUIK010000244.1 GCA_016793185.1 Planctomycetaceae bacterium
TCGGTATCGAGCCCCGTGACGTGATGCGCCTCGGCGTGCATCGTCCCGCCGATCAGCTCGGCGTAAATGGTGGCGCCGCGGCGGCGGGCATGGCTGAGGCGCTCGAGCACGACCATCGCGGCTCCTTCGCCCATCACGAAGCCATTGCGGTTGACGTCGTAGGGGCGGCAAGCCTGGCTCGGATCGCAACCGGGTTCGGCCAGCACGCGCATCTGATAGAAGCCCGCGGCAAACAACGGGTGCAAGCCTTCGCCGCTACCGGCCAAAGCGATATCGCACTGCCCATCGCGAATGCTGCGGTGCGCGGCCAGGATATCAATCAGTCCGCTCGCGCAAGCGGTGGAATGGCAGATGCGCGGTCCCTGCAAGCCATATTCGTTGGCGACGAGACTGCAGGCGCTGTTGGGCATCCATTGGGCCCACCAGGGGATGACGTCGGGACCGGCGCACTCTTGGGCACCGAGCTGTAAGTCTTCGATAAAGCCTGTGTCGCCCATGTGGCCGCTGATGGCGCAGCCAAAGCGATCGCGATCGACGCCGGCGAGGTTGACGCCGCTATCCTGCATGGCCTCGGCCGCGGCCGCGCGGCAGAGCGCGACGACCTTCAGTCGGCGGGGGCGATCGATGGCCAGATCCGCGGTCGCGGCGATCAACAGGCCATCGGGAATATGCGGCAATCCCGCGAGCGAGCGCACCCCGGAAGTGCCGCGTTTGACCCCTTGCCACACGGTCTCGCGATCATTGCCGACCGAGGCCACCAGGCCCACGCCGGTAATCACGATCGGCTCGTCGCCGGGGCCAGATTGTTGCGTGGATTGAATCATCCTGAAATGCGCCTCGCGTCCGCTCTCGACGGCGCTCCGCCCGGCCGATCTCCATGGAACAATCGGCACTATCGGATTAAATCGACCATTCTCCCCAGAAGTTTCAATCGAAACTGCCGGCAACTCCCCCAGCAGCCTCGCTCGCGTCGCCCGGCTTGCCGGCGCTATCGGCCCAGGCGCGTCGCCGCGTGGTGTGCGACCGCCTCCGCGGGAGCCGCGGCAACTGCTTACCCATGTGCCATTTCTGTGCCGGCCGGCGCGACAAGTTTTTCCGATTTTTGCGGAGTTCACGATTGCAATCAATTCCAAACTCGCTAAACTCGGCCGACGTGGGAAACACGCCCAAAAGATGGATTGAACGGGCGTATTTTGTGGTAAATTAACCCAAAGCTGAGACCCTCCCGCGAATTTGCCGTTGCCGGGCCAGCACGCCAAACCAGGGTGGACCGACCGCGTCCATCGCAACGGCTGCACGAGACGTCGGTGATCCCCCGAGCGGCCGTATGAACCCGTCGCCAAACCTGATCCTTGGCGAGTTCACCCGAGCGCTCGACGATCGCTTTCGCTTGAGTCTTCCCCCCGAATTGACGGAGACCCTGCAATCCGATTCCCAGGAAGTGATCCTGGCCAAGGAGCGACCCGGTTGCCTCAGCTTGTGGAACGTCCGCGATTGGCAAAGCAAATGGGATGCGGGCGTGCAACTGCTGAACGCCAAGCTGCAGGCCGGCAAGCTCGAAGGACGAATGGTCGAGACGCAACTCCTGGGGCGGCTGTTGTCGAGCCGCCAACGCACCGTCCAACTGGCCCAACGGGGCCGACTGTTGATCCCCGAAGGGTTTCGTGAGTTTCTGCGTGTCGAAGCGGGAGGCGAAGTGATGGTCATCGGAGCCGCGGTGTGCGTGGAAATCTGGAATCCCCGCGCCTGGCTGCGCCATCTCGACCGCCGGATGCCCCGCTTCACCCGCCTGTTCGACGAACTTTCCAAATAACGGAGTCCAGCGCCCATGCCCGGTACGGAGGGAATGTGACGTTTTCCCCCGCCTGTGTCACCCGGTTGGGAAACAAGTAAGCCAAGGATTGGCGAGCAATTGGCATGGAAGCCTTTTTTTCCTTTGTGCCGGGCATGGCCTTTTTCACTTCGTCGCGGGGCATCCGCACCCCGCTGGAACTCCGTGGGATCTCCGCGGAGCGCGCGCGCATTCCCACGCGGCGCGGCAAGCCCCCGGCGCCCCGCAGCACGCGCCGGCGGTAGGCCCCCAATGGCGAAGTGCGTCTGACCGCTCCCGCGTCACGCTTCCGTTTTCGCCGGCGTTTGGTATGGTGACGGGCACACCCGCCGCGGCCTTCGCACCGCCGCTTCTTCTCTCGATGCAATTCCGCCGAGGACTCCGCCCGCGCGGAGTAAGCCAATGTCCGTCACAACCGATCAAATGACTGCCTGGTGCCGCGCAATTCTGGGGGCCGACGGCGCTCTGCGTTTACCGCTGGCCGAACAACTCGAGCAGATCCCCCGGCTCGCGGCGCTCCGTGATCTTCCGGCCGGCAGCATCGTGCTGGTCCGGGGAGACGTCGACTGCAAACCGGGAGCCGAAATCGGCGCGGGGGACATCCGGCTCCGCTCCATGCTGGGCACGCTCCGCTTCGGACACTCGCGCGGCTGGAAGCAAGTCATCTGCGGCCATATCGGCCGCAAACCGGAAGGTTCGCTCAGCAAGGTGCGGGCCCGGCTCGAGGAATTGCTGGCAGCGCCCGTCGCGTTTGTCGAGGAATGGCTCGACGAGAAATCACTGACGCTCACGCCCGCCGCCACCGAGGCGATTGCCAACCTCCCCAACGGCGGATTCCTGCTGCTCGAGAACACCCGGCGTTATGCCATCGAGCGGGTGCTGTGGAAGGCCAAGCCGGGCGATTTGCCCAAACTGGCCGGCGACCTGGCGAAGTTCGCCCATGAAATCGCCACGAAGATCGGCACGCACTATGTCAACGAGGCCCTTTCGGCGGGAAGCCTGGACACCTCGACGGTTGTTCTTCCCGCGGCCATGTCGCAGGCCGTCCTCGGCGAGTACGTCGCCGGCGAGTTCGATGGCCCGATGCGACGCTGCCTCGAGACCGAGCTGGTCGTTTTCTCCGGACTGAAGATCGACAAGCTCGACGACCTGCAAGCGATGATCGACCGCGGAAAGATTCGCCACGTGTTCGCTGCGGGCTCGCTGGCCGTGGCGCTCAAGAAGGGTGCGGTCGAGCTCGACGGCGGCAAGTTCTCGCTGGGCGTCGCGGAAGATGCCGGCCACTCGGATAAGCCCTACTACATCCCGCCCGAGCGCATCGAGCAGGCGCGAACCATGATCGCCAAGGGACGGCAAGAGGGCATCGAGTTCGTTCTGCCGGTCGACTTTGTGTTGGCCGACGGGCGGGTCGCTGCCGAACTCGGGCCGGGCGATCAGCAATTCGACATCGGCCCTGCCACGAGCGAGCTGTTCGCCCGCAAAGTGGGCGAGTTCATTGCCGCGGTACAGGCCCGGCCCGCAGGTTCCCCCCCGGCCGTCGCCTTCCACAACGGCGTGTTCGGCATGTTCGAGGATCCGCGGTTCGAGGCCGGCACCAAAAAGTTCATCGGCGAGTTGAAACGGATGAAGGATGCTGGCATCGAGGTTTACATTGGCGGCGGCGAGGGGGGGACGGCCCTCGAGCGCTACGGCCAGCCCGACTGGGTCACGCATTGCTTCACGGCTGGCGGAACGGTGCTGAACGCCCTGGGAAGCGAGCCGGTCCCCTACCTCGTCGCCTTGAGACGGCGCGCCCAGGAGCGCTAGCAGCCCGGCCGTGCATGCGTCGGTCGAATCGCCGGGAGGGGGGCAAGCGCGCCGTGCCGTACCCCGCCTCATCGCGGCAAGCGGCCTCCTCGCGGCGGCGGACTTCCGGCGTCGACCGCAGGGGACAGCCGAAAGTGCTGGCAAGTTCGGCAACTGCGGTCGACGCCGACCCTTGGGGCGCGGTACTCTCCGCGACCCGTCGACCCACGGATGGGTCGCAGGACCCGCTTTCGCGCAGCATCGAGCGGCTGCGCGCACACTCAATCCCGGGCTGGCACGATGCCAACAAGCCTACTGATCGAACGCCCCCGGTTCATGACGGCCATCGCAGCCCTCGCTCGCGCACGTGAGACGAGGTGCGGCCTGGCGCCAGTGCTGGCAACGATCATTCTGCTGGCGGCGCCTGCCGCGCTGGTGGCCGATGACGCCCCTGCCGCGCAAGCTCCGGTCGAGCTGACGATCGCCGAAGTGCAAGCGCGGCTCGACGAAGCGCAGGGGATCACCGACCTGGACGAAGTCGCCAAGGCGAAGCTCGTCGACAACTATCAGAAGGCGCTCGGCTTCTTGAAGCAGGCGGCGACCTTTGCGGCGCAGGCCGGTGAGTATGAACGGCAGCGGCAGGAGGCGCCGGCCGCGTTGGAACAGGTCCGGAACAACCTGGCCAACCCGCCGTCGGCTGCCTGGATCGATCCCAATCTGAGTCTGCCCAAGCTCGAGCAGTCGTTGCTCGACATGAAGGCGACGCTGGCCGCCGAAGAAAAGTCGGTCGCAAGTCGCGACAATGAGACCGAGAATCGCGCCAAGCGGCGCCTCGCGGCCCCCAAGACCGCAGTCGACGCCACGGTGCGGCTCGACGAGCTCGACCACCTCCTGGCGACGCCGATCGCGAGCGAGCAGGATGATCGGCAAACCGCGGCCGTGCGCGCCCGCATGCTGGCCGAGCGGCAGCGCGTGGCCGCCGAGCTGGAGGCGATCCGCCAGGAGCTCTTGAGCTACGAAGCGACCGACGAGCTGTTGCCGCTGCAACGCGACGAAGCCTTTCAGCGGGCGGCGCGGACCGCGGCGGAGATCAAGCGCTTGCAGCAACTGGTCAACGACCGGCGCCGCCGCGACGCCGAGGAGTCGGCCGCGCAGGCCGAAGCGGCCTTGCGCGAGACAGCCACTTCGCACAAAGTGGTTCGCGAGATCGCCGCCGCCAACGCCCTGGTCGCCAGCCAGCGCACGAAACTGATCTCCCAGCACCAGCAACTGTGGCACGACGTCGAGACGGATATCACCCGCTTGCAGGTCCTGACCAAGGACCTGGCGCGAATGCAGCAGCGGGCCGAGCTGCGCGGTCTCGACAACATCGGGATGCTCCTGCGCAAGCAAGGGGCCAACCTGCCCGACCCGCGGCAACTGCGCCGCAATGCCGCGGCCTTGCGCACCCAGATGGCCGACGCCGAACTCGCCCTGTTCGAGACTCAGGACCAGCGGGCGAATCTCTCCGACGTCGAGAAGCTGGTCGGGCTGTCGCTGGCGGAGCTCGATCCCGACACCACCCTGGCCGAGCGTGACAATATCGAGCTGGCCCTGCGCGAGCATCTCGAACGGAAGCGCGAGAACCTCGATTTTCTCGTCAAGTCGTACAAGGACCTCGCCTTTGCGCTCGATGCGCTGGCGTCGGTCCGCGATGCCTTGGCCGACAAGAGCGCCGAGTACGATGAGTTCGTGGCCGAACGCGTTCTCTGGGTACGCAGCGCCGGTTGGCTTGGGGTCAAGACCCTGGCGGACGCGGCAACGGCGCTCCGCACCCTGGGGCAAGCCGAGCCTTGGCAAGCGCTTGGTCGAGGAATCATCGACGATTTTCGCCGGCAGCCGCTGGCGTATCTGGTGCCGTTGCTGATCGTCGCCCTGGCGATGCGGTTGCGGGCGCGCCTGCGCCGCTTGTTGCGCGAGCAGGGACGAATCGCCGCACGCGGTTCGACCGACTCATTCAAGCCCACGGCCAAGGCCGTGTTGGGAACCGCGGGACTGGCCGCGATCGTTTCGGGACTGTTAGCCATCATCGCCTGGCGTTTGCTGGCCGTCTCGAACGATTGGCTGCCAGAGATGATCGCCCAGGGACTGCTGGCGACGGCGCTGGTGTATCTGCCGGCCGAGACGTTGCGGCAGGTTTGTCGCCCCTCCGGATTGGGCGATGCCCATTTCGCCTGGCCGGCGCGCAGCCTGAGCGCATTGCGGCGCAGTCTGCTGCGGTTGATGGTCGTCGGTTTGCCGCTCGTGTTCCTGATTGCCGCGGTCAATGCTCAAGACAACGATGCCTGGAAGGACTCGCTGGGGCGGCTAGCCTTCCTGGGGGTGATGGTGCTGGTGGCGGTCTTCCTGTGGGGCATCTTGCGACCCGTGGGGGGGATTCTCAGCGAAGCCCTGCCCCCTGAGTCCGGCGCCTGGCTCGATCGCTTCCGCCTCGTCTGGTATCCGCTGGCGGTGGGAGCGCCGCTGGCCCTGGCTGGTCTGATGACCTGGGGCTTTTGCTACACCGCCGTGCAACTGGCCTGGCGGATGCAGTCGACGCTGGGATTGATCCTGTTGCTGATCCTGGTGCATGCGCTCGCGCGACGCTGGCTGCTGGTTGCGCGACGGCGGCTGGCCATGGAGCAAGCCCGACAACGACGCGCTGCTTTGCTCGAGAGCAAGGAAGCGGCCAACGCCGACGTTCCCACGATCGAGCACGAGCAGGCCGATCTCTCCGTCGTCAACGCGCAAACGCGCAAACTGCTGCACAGCGTGATCACGCTGGCGCTCGGCGCCGGACTGTACCTGATCTGGGTCGACGTGCTGCCGGCGCTGGGGATTCTCAATCAACGCGAGCTCTGGTCGGTCACCGTGATCGACACGCTCGTCGACGCCCAGGGCGCGACACAGCAGAAGATCGAACGTTTGCCCATCACGTGGGGGAACGGAGCGGTGGCCATCGTCGCCATCTTCATGACGATCCTGGCGACGCGCAATATCCCGGGCTTGCTCGAGATCACCATCCTGCAGCGGCTGCCGCTCGAACCCGGGGGGCGATACGCCATTACCACCATCTCGCGCTATCTCATCATTTTGGCCGGCGTGGTCTTCACTTGCGGGCAGTTGGGCGTCGGCTGGTCGCGCGTGCAGTGGCTGGCCGCCGCGGTCACGGTCGGTCTCGGTTTCGGTTTGCAGGAGATCTTTGCCAATTTCGTCTCCGGCCTGATTATTCTGTTCGAGCGTCCGATTCGCGTCGGCGACACAATCACCGTCGGGGGCATGACCGGCAACGTCTCGCGAATTCGCATCCGCGCCACGACCATCACCGATCACGACCGTAAGGAGTTGATCGTCCCGAACAAGGAATTCATCACCGGACAGGTGCTCAACTGGACGCTCAGCGACCAGGTCGTGCGGTTGGTGATTCCGATCGGCGTAGGCTACGACAGCGATACCGACCTGGTGCAGCGACTGATCCTGGAAGTGGCCCGCCGACATCCCAACCTGCTCAAGGAGCCTCCCCCCACGGCGTACCTCGAAGGATTTGGCGACAGCACGCTGAACTTCACGCTGCGGGTGCATGTGCCCAGCCTCGAGCGGCTGGGAGAAACCCGGCACTCACTCCACAGCGAGATCTATGCGGAGCTGCGCAAGGCCAACATCGAAATCGCGTTTCCGCAGCGCGATGTCCACATCCGCAGCATCGGCCCCTTGGCCAACGTGCTGGAGGACTTCGCCGCGGCCAAGTCGGGGGCGAGCGTGCCTCCGGCCCACTTCTCGCCGCGCAAAGCGGTGGGCTGACCTTTGCTGGAAAGCCGCCGGCACGGCCGATTTGCCTGTCGCCGCCAGCGTCGCTAGGTTCTGCGCGGTGCGCTCAGTTCGCCAACAACTCGAGCTCGGCCTGCCTGCGCCGGGTGAGCTCTTCGAGGGCTTCCCACCAGCGGTCAAGCTTGCGAAACACGTCGTCGATGACGCTCACCAGCGGCTCGACGTCGCGCACCGGTTTGAACAGCGTGGCTTCGGCCCCCAGACGCAGCCCCTGCAGCAGCGTCGTCATCGGCACGAGATCCGTGAGCACGACGACCTGGATCCCACCGTCATAGGTCTTGATCTGGCGGAGGACTTCGATCCCGTCGAGTTGCGGCATGTCGAGGTCCAGCAACACGACGCGGTACTGTCCGAGGGCCAGCTCCTCGAGCGCATAGCGCGGGTCGTTCAAGGGGCGCGCCTCGATACCAAAGATCGCCAGCCGGGCGGCCAGTGCGCGGGTGAATTGCGGATCGTCGTCGACGTGGAGAATCAAGCGCCGGGAATTCATCGCTCTACTTTCGTTGCCCCGAAATCTTCGCGGGGGCCCCTCTGCCGACGCCCTACCCCAAACGGGGGGCGGTACCACCGCTACGGGCGATACGTCCCAGCCAGCCCGACGACCCACCTGGCGCGACTGCCGGCAGGTGCTGCCGCGCGAGTTTTTTGCGCCGGCATTAGCTCATTAGCACGTCGTATGATTCAGAGGCGGCAGAAGCGGGAAAGCGCGACCTGCGGGCCCAGTTTCAGTCGCGCTGATTTGCGTCCCAGACGCATGGCCCTTGGGAAACAGAAGATCCGAACGATGAGCATCGCAAATTCTCACGCGCGCGACCCCCTCTACTCCTGCTACGGAGGGGAACCCGATCTGGGGGACCTGGTCACCGACTTCGTCGCGCGGATGCCCGACCG
>JAEUIK010000256.1 GCA_016793185.1 Planctomycetaceae bacterium
GAGCGAGCTGCGGTCGGTCTCGGCCACGTCGGTGAAGAGGATGCTCTGATGCGAGGTCAAGCGGACGTTGGGGCGTAGCTTGGTGAGGATCTCGCGGATCGCGCTCTTGAGCTGCAAGGTCTCGTTGTCGAGGATGCGGCCGTTCTCGACGTTCAGCCCGTAATACCAGCGGCCATCTCCTTGCTCGTGCCAGCCCAGATGGTCGTCGAAGCCGCGCACGTCGTCGGGGTGCGGCTCGGCGAGCGGCCGGCCATAGTACTCCTCGACTTTGGCCTTGAAGCGCTGCAGTCCCCAATCGTGGATCAGGTACTTGAGCCGGGCGACCTTGCGATCGGACCGGTTGCCAAAATCGCGCTGCACCTTGATCACTTCCGTGGCCACGTCCACCGCCTGGTCGGGCGTGATAAAAGCCATCCGCTGGGCCACGGCCGGGAATGTCTTGGCGGCGCTCGGCGTCACGCCGAACCCGCCGCCGACGAGCACGTTGTAACCAATGATCTGGTAGTTCTCGCAGATCGCCATCAACCCCAAGTCGTTGGAGTAGATGTCGACGCAGTTGTCTCCGGGCAGACCGATCGCCGTCTTGAACTTGCGCGGCAGATAGGTCGGGCCATAGATCGGCTCCACCTCGTGACCGTTCGACCCGCCGGCCACCAGCTGTTCCTCGCCGCTGTCGGGATCGGTCAACCAGATCTCGTGATACGCCCGGGTGCGCGGGCAGAGATGCACGGCCAGGCGGTCGGCCAGATCCTGCATCTCGCGATGGACCGGATCGTGATGATGCGGCGCCGGGCAGCACATGACGTTGCGTTCCACGTCGCCGCAAGCGGCCAGCGTCGAAAGCTGAATATCGTTGATCCGCTTGATCGTCTCACGCAAACGGTCCTTGATCACGCCGTGCAGTTGCAGCCCCTGGCGGGTGGTGATGCGCAGCGTGGTGTTGCCCACCTCGTCGGCCAGATCCAGCTCGGCCAGCAGCTGGTCGGCCGTCAGTTTGCCGCCGGGAATCTTGGTGCGGACCATAAACGAGTACGACTTACCGCCGCCGGCCGCGCGGCTGCTCGCCCGGGCGTCGCGATCGTCCTGCTGATAGGTGCCATGCACCTTCAGCAATTGCTGGCTGTCTTTGCTGAAGGAATCCTGACCATCGACCAGTTCCTGGGCGATATCTCCCCGGAGATATTGGCTCCGGATCTTGATTTCTTCGATCTGACTGGGCTTGCCGGCGTCGGCCATAGCTATCGGTCCAGGCAAAAAGGCGAGGTGGGAATCAGAGTCGGGCGCCCCCCGTGGTACCCGAACTGCGGCAGCGGTCATTAATCATTATTAGCATTAGCAAGATTATCGTCAATTAAGCATCCGCCTAATGAACAAACCTTGCCAAGGCATCCTAGTTTCGCTCTGGGCACGGAGTATAGCGCGCCCGGCCCCCGCAGAGCTATGGCGGTTCTGGCCACAATCCGACCGCAGCCGGCGGCGGATGTTCGAGGGTCGCTTGTTCTGGGCAGGTGGCTGCGGGTAGCATTCGTAAATGTCGGCCACGAAACCACCTGTGGAGCCCTCGCTCGCTTTCTCGCAACGGCTTCTTGCGCTCGGTCCAGTGGTTTGGCTGGCGACCGGGGGATGGGTCGGGATGTGCCCCATCATGCCCGGCACAGTCGGATCGCTCTGGGGCATTCCCTTGGCATTGGCCCTGGGAGCGATTCCCCTTCCCGCGTTGCAATTGGGCGTGATCGCCGTTCTGGCCCTGGTCGGCGTACCGATCTGCACGACAGCCGCGCTCCGGCTCGGCCTCAAGGATCCCGGGCCGGTGGTCCTGGACGAGATCATCGCACTGCCGGTCGCTTACTTCCTGCATCCGGTGCGGGATCCGGCCGTCCTGGTGGCCGGGTTTCTGTTGTTCCGCTTCTTCGATATCCTCAAGCCTCCGCCCGCCCAGCAGGTGGAACGGCTGCCTGGGGGCTGGGGAATCGTGGCCGACGATCTGGTCGCGGCCGTCTATGCGAACCTGGTGCTCTGGTTGTTGACCTGGTCAGGACTGTTTGCCGCGCTCGCGCGCTGGCGAGACTGACGTTCGACAATCGGGATCGCCGCTGACCGATAACCCCGCAGGAACCACCGCGTGACGGCACGAATCCTCAACGGCCAGGAACTGGCACAGCAGATCCAGGCGGAGATCCGCGACGAAGTCATCGAGTTTATCGAGAACAACAGCGTCACTCCGTGCCTGGCGGCGGTACTGGTTGGCGAGAATCCCGCCAGCGAGGTGTATGTGCGCAACAAGCGCCGCGCTTGCGAAGCGACGGGCATCGACAGCCAGTTGCACCGCCTGCCCGCGACGGCCGCGACCGATGACCTGCTCGAGCTGGTCAAGACGTTGAACAAGGACGATGCGGTCCATGGCATCCTGGTGCAGCTTCCGCTGCCGCCGCAGATCGTCGAGGCGCGCGTCCTGCAGGCGGTGAACCCGCGGAAGGACGTCGACGTTTTTCACCCGGAGAACGTCGGCCGGTTGATGCAGGGGCGCCCGCGCTTCTTGCCCTGCACGCCGCAGGCCGTGCAAGAGTTGCTCATCCGCAGCGGCATCGACACGCGCGGCCAGCATGTCGTCGTGGTGGGCCGGAGCGATATCGTTGGCAAGCCGCTGGCCGTGATGCTCATGCAGCGCGGCCCCGGCGCCGACGCCACGGTGACCGTTTGCCATAGCCGGACGCGGAACCTGGCCGAGATGACCCGCCAGGCGGATATCCTCGTGGCGGCGATCGGCCAGCCGAAGTTCATCACGGCCGAGATGGTGCGCCCGGGAGCGGTCGTGATCGACGTCGGCATCAACCGGATCGAAACCGGTTTGGTGGGGGATGTCGATTTCGAGTCCGTCAAGGAAATCGCGTCGGCCATCACGCCGGTCCCCCGCGGCGTGGGCCCGCTGACCGTGACGATGCTGCTGAAGAACACGCTCGCCGCCGCCCGCGACGGCGCGCTCTAGCAGCCTGGTTCTTGCAGGATGCTTTACCAGGTTGGCACCGAGGCCGGCTACAGAAGACGCGGACGGGGCGCGTCTGGTGCCACTGCGGGCTTGTCCCGCAGTGTGAGCCGCCAACAGGCACTGCTAGACGAGCTAGCAGTGGCACTCATCTCGACGATTAACGACAGTCCGTCCACGGCATGTTCTGAACGCGAAA
>JAEUIK010000271.1 GCA_016793185.1 Planctomycetaceae bacterium
GCCCGCGCCGAGGGTTTTGAGCTGGTCGCGCTCTCGGTCGACTACGGGCAAAGGCACCGCTGGGAGCTGGCCGCGGCGCAGCGCGTGGCTCAGGCGCTGGGAGTGCAGCGTCACCTGGTCCAGAAAATCGACCTTGCCCAGTTCGGCTCGAGCGCACTGACGGCCGAGATCGAGGTGCCCAAGGGGCGGGATGCCGCGAGCATGGCCGAGGGAATTCCGGTCACCTATGTACCGGCCCGCAATACGGTGCTCCTGGCCCTGGCCCTGGCGCTGGCCGAGACCTGTGGAGCGGCCGATATCTTCGTGGGCGTGAACGCCGTCGACTACAGCGGCTATCCCGACTGCCGGCCCGAGTACCTGGCCGCGTTCGAACGGCTGGCGAACCTGGCCACGAAGGCGGGGGTCGAAGGAACGCTCCGGTTCCGCATCCACGCTCCGCTCGTCCGGTGGACGAAAGCCGAGATCATTCGCCGCGGCACCGAGCTGGGCGTCGACTATGGCCTGACCCATACTTGCTATGACCCGGATCCCGCGGGACGCGCCTGTGGCCGCTGCGACGCCTGCCAGATCCGCCTGGCAGGGTTCGCCGCCGCGGGCCGCGCCGATCCGGCGCTCTACCAGCAGTAACATCCGCACCACGCCCGGGGGGCCGGGCAGCTCTCCGTGGGTAAGTGATCGTGCTGTGAGAATCGCCGAGATTTTTTACTCGCGCCAAGGAGAAGGGCTGCTGACGGGCTGCCAAAGCGTCTTCGTCCGCGCCAGCGGCTGTAATCTGCGCTGCTGGTTCTGCGACACGCCCTACACCTCGTGGGCGCCCGAAGGTGACGATCTGGCGGTTGAAGAAGTCCTGGCGCAAGTCGACGCCTGGGAGTGCGACCACGTCGTCCTCACCGGCGGCGAGCCGATGCTGTTCGCCGAGTTGGTGCCGCTGGCGCAAGCACTGCGCGAGCGCGGCAAGCATATCACGATCGAGACGGCCGGCACGCTCGACTTGCCGGTCGCCTGCGACCTGATGTCGATCAGCCCCAAGCTGTCGAACTCGCTCCCCCGCGGCGGCGATGCGCGCTGGCGGCGCCGGCACGAGCGGACCCGCCACGCACCCGAGGTGATTCGCGCCCTGATCGGCCGTTACGCGTATCAGTTCAAATTCGTCGTCGACACGCCAGCCGATGGCGACGAGATCGAGGCTTATCTGGCCGAGTTCCCCGACATCGATCGGCAACGGGTGCTGCTGATGCCGCAGGGGACGCAGCTCGACGAACTTCAGCAGCGGGCCGAGTGGTTGATCCCCTATGCCGCCGCGCACGGCCTGGGGTACTCGCCCCGCAAGCACATCGAGTGGTACGGCCTGACGCGCGGAACGTAGCCCGCGGCGCCGCACGGATGCTCTCAAACGTTTCGTGATTTCGCCGCGCAGAGCCCAGGGGGTACCTTCCCTGGGGAATGGAGCGGCACGCCGTCTCAGCCAGCGTTCGCGTTGCGCATCCGGCGAAGTTGTTGCTCAAGCCAGCAATTCGTGGCGAACCTTCCCCTCGCCGGCGATCGCCACCGGCCGCCCGAGCCGGTCGTGGATCGTCTGCTCCGGGTCGTGCCCGAGCAGGTGATACATGGTCGCCAGCAGGTCCTTCGGCGAGATGGGCGTGTCGACCACGGCGCCGGCGATGCGGTCGGTGCCGCCGACGACTTTTCCGCGAGCGACGCCTCCCCCCGCGAGGATCGACGAATAGGCCTGGGCCCAGTGCCCCCGGCCGCCGCCGGTCGCTTTCTCCAGCTTCGGCGTGCGCCCGTGCTCGGTGGTGCAGACGACCAGGGTGTCGTCGAGCATGCCGCGCGCTTCGAGATCGAGAATCAGCGCACTGAAGGCGCGATCAAAGCCGGGGCACAGTTGCTCGCGCATCAACTCGTAGTGATAAAAGTGCGTATCCCAGGCGCTGTTGACGAGTTCGAATTCGTCCCAAATGACGGTCGCGAACTGCGAGCCCGCCTCGAGCAAGCGTCGCGCGACGAGGGTCGCCTGCCCAAAGAGCGTCATCCCATACTGCTCGCGCAAGGGGAGAGGTTCGCGGTCGACGTCGAGCGCGGCGCGGAGGGTGTCGGTCGTGAGGTATGCATACGCCTGCCGCCGAAAATGGTCGAAGGAACGCGTGGCGCGAGGATCGTCGAAGTCCCGCCGGGCCGCGTCGAACTGCTCGACCAGCGACTTGCGCTGGTGGAGGCGATCGAGCGTCAGGCCGGCGGGGAGCGCGGCGTCGGCGGCCAGGGTGAAGCGGCAGCCTGGCTCGAGGGGGCCGTAGGGATCGCGGCAGCGAATCGTCTCGGCACCGAAGGTATACGTCGAGACGCGCTTTCCTTCTCCCTGAAAGTCGCTCCAGAGGGGATCATAGGCCGCGCCGAGCCAGGCGCCGTAGGGCCCCGCGTTGTCGCCCGCCGCATAGGGGCGGCGCGAGCTCAATCGCCAGGGGAGCGCCACGTTGCGCGGGATCGGCCCGGCCGGCTCGCCGCGCCGGTCCGCCAGGTAATCCACGACCGAGCCGATAAAGGGCCAATGCCGCGGATCGCGCGGGCTCATCTGCAACGGCACGTCGATCGTCGGAATCGAGGTCAGCGTGAAGGCCGACGCGTGCAGCGGATAGGGATGCGTCATCGAACGGACGATCGTCATCCGATCGACGATCTCGGCCGTGCGCGGCAACAGCTCGCCGATCTGCAGGCCGGGCACGCGCGTGGAGATCGCCCCCAGCTCGCCGCGAACTTCGCGCGGCGCGCCGGGCTTGGGATCGAACGTCTCGAGCTGGCTGGCGGCGCCGTACAGGTAGAGCAGGATGCAGCGCTTCGCCTGGCCGAAGCCGCGGGCAGGCACCCCGCTCGACGCGAGTCCGCGGGGGGGAGAGAGTGCGCCGCTCGTCAATCCCAACAATCCGAGCGAGCCCGCCTGCAGAAGTTCGCGGCGGGAACAACCCTCACCCAGCGTGCGGCGATTGCCGAGGATGCGGAGCATGGGACCCCCTGGGGAACGGGCTTGCTCAGTGAGTTGCGCCGGTGGCAGTTGAGTCAGTTGCTGGCGACGGGGCCGGGGCATGCGGTTTGTTGACGGTGCCCGCGCAGATCAGGATCAGCGCAGCACCGATGGAAACCATGATTAACCCGGCCATCAAGCCACCCAGCGCGGTGGCGCTGAGCTCTTTATAGGCCTTGTTGATGCCGATCGTGAGGATCGCATTCATCATGGGGGCAAAGCCAAACACCAACGGCATTACATAGGTGGGCTTTCCGCCGAAGTTGAACGCCAGGATGATCCCCAAGGCGCCGATCGCGCCGACGGCGCCGCCGGCCAGGCTCCAGACCACTCCCTTGAAGGTCCACTCTCCCTTTTCGCCGAACACGGTCAGCATGATGATTGGCACGACGACCGCGATGACGAAGTAGGCGAGCCCGACGCAGAGGAAGGAGCGATACCGGCTCTGCCCCATGGCCATCTGCCCGCGATGCAGAACCGGACCGTACGCCCCCCAGCAGCAGAACGTCAGGGCGATGAAGGCGAAGACGGTGAGTTTGTTCTCAAGGGTAGCGAGCATGCGACGTTATCTCCTGGCACGAACCTGGGGGGACCGGCCGCTAGTCTAGCAAGTCGACTCGGGGTTGGATATTCGAGGGTGGAGAGGCGGCGCCGAAGCCGCTGGGGCGGCGCTTGGCCATTATTCGCCGCGGAGCGCGCCGATCATTGGCGCCCGCAACGTCGCCCGCACCGCCGCGACGCTGGCAAGCACGCCGGCCGCCAGGACCAGCCCGAGCATCGCGGCCAGCGACCGCCAGGGGATGGCCGCGCTCTCGCCCCAGAGGTGCGGCAGGATGGCGACCAGGGCTGCCAAGGTTCCCAACAGCAGCCCGCCGGCGACCAGCAAGACATTCTCCAGGAGCACCGTCGCGGCCAGCCGACGGCGCGCGAAGCCGACGGCCCGCAGCAGTGCCAGCTCGCCGCGCCGTTCCCAGACGTTGCGCAACTGCACGGCGGCAATTCCCAGCGTTCCCAACAGGAGGCCCAACCCGCCGAGACTCTGAAAGGTCTCGAGATACGTATTCTGCACGACCATGAATTCCGCCAGGCGCTGGGTCGCCGGAATGGATGCAAAACCGTAATCCCCCAGGGCGTCGTCCAATGCCAGGGCGGCCTCTGCCGCGCGTTCCGCGGGAGCGTCGACGAGAAACACGCGCGCGCCGGAAACCTCGGGAAACTCCCGCAGCAAAGCGCGCTCCGCGACGATCAGGCTTCCCTGCAGGAGGCTGTTCTTGAGCAAACCCACGATTTGCAAGGGAACGCTTCCTCCGCGTCCGTCGGGCAACTCATAAATGGCGCCGAGTCCGGACAGGTGCAGGCTGTAGGTCGCCGTGTTGGCATCGACGACGGCCGGCACGAGCCGCCGGCCATCCGGTGTCTTGCCCCAGTCGCGTTCGAGCAGCAACCAGGGATTGGCGCGCGTCGCAGGATCGGACGCCGAAGACTGGCTCCAGGAAAATCCGCCGCGGCGAATGAAATCGTCGCTCACACCCAACAGACGCGGCTGACTCGCCTGGTACAGGTTCAAGCAGCTCGCATCATCACCAGGACGAAGTCGAAGCGGATAAATCTTGACCTCCGCGCCCGCTGTGGACGACACGGCGCCGCGCTCTGGTGGGGCGTTCAGGCGTCCCGCCAGCGGCTCGAGATCCTCGTAGATCGGCTGATCGCTCTCGGCGATCAAGGCGAAACCGCCAGTGCCGCTGGAGCGCTGATTCTCGCCCGGCGGGCTCAAGCGAAAAGCGCTGATCGCAATCAGCAAAAACGCCGCCGCCGCGATCAGGCCGATCGTCAGCGTGCTGCGGAGCGGATTCCGCGCCGCGTTGCGCCCGGCCAAATGCCAGAGGGGCGCCTGCGCAGCTGCGCGGGTCGCTCCGCGCGGCGTGTCGCGCATGCGCCGCGCGACCAACGCCAACAATCCGGTCAGCACCAGCGCGCCCGATCCAAAAAAGGTCCCCGCGCGCGCCTCTCCGTCGAGCGCTCCCCCGGAGAGGGCCAGCACCAGGGCCGCGGCCAGGACTCCCCACGGCCAGGCGCGGCGCCATCCCGCTGGTTGCGTTGCGGACGCGACAAAGTCGCTCGTCTGCCCCGACAGGAGTTGGCGAATCTCCGCGCGGCGCATCCGCCACAGCGCCCACCAGATCGCGGCAAAGCTGGCCAGCGTGCCGGAGAGGAGACCGACAATCACCGTCGGTGGGCGAACTTCCAGCTGCACGAACGGGGTGCTGATCGCCGCGACCCACCAGGTTCGCAAACCGACTAGCAGGAGCGAGGCGTAGCCGATGCCGAGGGCTGCGCCGACGGTCGCTCCCCCGAGCGCGACGAGGAGTCCCTCGCCCGCCAGGGCACGACGAATCTTGCGGCTGGACCAGCCGAGTGCGGCGAGCGTGCCGATCTGCGCCACGCGCTGATCCACCGCCAGACGAAACAGCAGCAGCACGAGCATCAGCGCCGCCACGATCAAAAAGAAGCTGAACCCGAGGAACAAACCGCTGAAGCCGGTGGTGCCGGCCGAGGCCGCCAGGGCCAGCCGCTTGATGGGGCGGAACTGGAACCCCAGTTCGACAGGCTCGAGCTGCAGCCGCGCGGCCAAAGACGCAGCGGTCGCCTGCGGATCGTCCGGCGCGAAGCGAATCGACGTCGCCTCGCCGAACCGGCTTCCCCACAAGCGACGCCCCGTGGCGAGCGAGACGAACCCCTTGGGGGTGGCGCGATGGTTGTCCCAATAGGTCTCGTCGTCGCTGCGAATCCGCCCCGCCTCGAACGGAAACGGCGGATTCCAGTCGTCAATCGACTCTTGATCGGTCACACCTTTCAGCGGAGGCGTCAAGTCAGGATCGGCGGCCGCGCCGGCCAGCTCGACGATCGCCGCCAGCTTGAGCTGTACCTGGTCCTCGACCGGCTTGCCATGCGTGCTCTCGGGCAGGAAGTACCGAACCCAGATCGATTGCCCGGGCCGCACCCCCAGGTTCTCGGCCGCCCAGCTATTGAGCACGATTTCGTCGTCGCCGATGCGCGCGAGCGGCTGGCCATCGGGCGTCAGGAAAGGACCCAAGGGAGTGTCGAGCGCCGGGTCGATGGCCGCGATCGTCGAGTACGGAATTCCCTCGCGGTCGATGTCGGGAATTTTCGTCGGCTGCGCGGCGATGGTATTGGCCAGATACGTCAGGACCGGCTGCGGACGGTCGGCGGCGAAGGCCCGCAAGGCCTCGCGCTCCACGCCCGGCTCGAGCAGCATGTGCTCGCCGAAGAGTTGCCAAACGCCCTGCGGCGACTTCTCGACGCGGAGACCGTAGTCCGCGAGCGTTGGCCGCAAGGCGTGCTGCAGGCGCGCGTCGGCGGCAACGCTCGGTGCGACAAGCGTCGGCGATTCGCGGCCCGCGACAAAAATCGCATTGACGCGGCCCGGCTCTTCCAGAGCGCGCTGCAGCGTCGGCAGCGGCACGTAAGCGTTCAGCGGCGCTTGCTGGCTCGGACGGAGCGCGAACTCGCCGAGGCCGCGGGCGGGAATGACCGCGGCGACCGTCAGGCTGCGATTGCGCACGGTGTCGGTCTTGCGCCCCAGCGCGCTGTCGGCCGGGATATCGCCGAAGAGCGGCAGCCGCAGAATCACCTCGTCGCCCACCTGCACCTGCAACCGCTCGGCCAGCGGCTGGTTCAGGACGATTTGTTCGCCGGTCGGCGCCGTGATGGGCGCTCCGCTGCCCAGCTGCCAGAATTCGGAAGTCACCCCGTAACAGTTGACGCGGCTCGCCCGGCGTCCCGACTCGGGCTGGGCCAGGCTCGCTTCGAGCACGATCGCCGGCGCGGCGAGCGAGAAATCCTTGTCGAAGTCGGGCGTCGCCGCCAGCTCGGCGGCCAACTGCTCGCGAAAGAAGTACCGCGTCACGAGCACGTCATCGATGCGCCCCAGCCGCTCGAGCGCGAGCCCCAGCAAGCTGCCGCGGACCGAATCGCCGACGAGCAGCGCGCCCGTCAACACCGCCGTGGCGGTCGCCACGCCCAAGGCGACCGCCAGATTCGATCGCCACTGAAAGCGCAGGCTGTCGAGAATGAAACGCCAGAGCGACATGGTCCTACATGCGGAGCGGAGGTGATTCGCGTCTCAGCGGCGAGCCTAACACTTCAGGCGGTCTCTGTCACCTCGCCGGCTCATCCGCAAATCGGTGGCGCGGCGCACCAACAAAACCACCCCGCCCGTACCCCATCAGGGCACGAGCGAGGTGGCGAGGAAGGTTTCACGAAGGCTCGAGCAATCTGGTAGATCACTTCGCGGCCACGGCGGTGGTCAGGTCGTACGGCTCGGCCATGACTCCGTCGGCACGCAGGACCACCAGGCGGGTCGTCACTGAGGCAGCGGCTTCGACCGCCGGCAGCTTGACGCGGATCGACTGCGGGTTCCAGGAGATGACTTCCAGCGGAACCCGCACGCTGCCGAGGTCGAGCACCAGCTTACCGGCGGCGTCGCCGAACGACTGGCCCGAGATGGTCAGCTCGGGGCTCCCCGCCGACGCACTCGCCTGGATCGAGCTGACCGTCGGCAGCGTGGCGGCGACATCGGTGCGGGGGAGCGCCGCCGCGTTGTTGTCGCGGTTGCTCTCGCGGACCTTGCCGTAACCGTCGATCACGACCAGCAGCGTGCTGAACGGGGCCGCATTGCCCTGGGTGTCCGTCTCGCAGCTCAGGGCGGCGACCGGCAGGCGAATCTCGAGCGTCGCCTGCTTGCCCGCGGCCAACGCGGCGACGGTTTCATCCTGACGCGGAGTCTGCTCGTCGAAGCTGCGGTCGGCCCGAGCGGCAATCGCGGTGACGCTGAAGGGAGCGTCGACGCTGGCGAGGCTGGGATTCTCAATCACCACCCGGTAGGCCGGCCCCTGCCCTGCCGCCCGGTTCCCCGCGTCGACCAGCGTGATGCTCTTGAGCGCCAGATCAGTCGCGGGCGTCGTAGCGGTCGCACCGATCGCCATCGTCGCCTGCGGGGCGGGCTGCTCGACGACCGTGGTCGTGTTGATGACCGTCGGGGTGACGTAGCGGCCGCCGAAGTTTCCGAAGCCATAGACCCACGGCTGGTTGAAACCAACCCAGCACCAGTTCGGATGGCAGTGATAGGGGTACGACGGCGGGAAGCAGCCCAGCGGCGGGTGGCCATGGCCGATGCCCGGGTTCAGGATCAAACCGTGCAAGGGATGCTTGAAGACGTTGTTCTTGGCGTTGCCCAACACCGCCTGGTGCAGCGAGTTGCCCAACTGCGGCTGGAGCACGTTGTGGAAGCCGTTTTGCAGGGCCTGCTTCTTGACCAGGTTGGCCAGGTTCTGGCCCCCGGCATTCTGGTGCAACGTCTGGCCGACCTGCGGCAGGATGTCGTTCTTCAATCGGCCGGCAATCGAGCCGTTGAAGCTGCCGACTTGCGGCACGAGGTTGTGCTTGAGGACATTGTTCTTGAAGACGTTCTGGCTCAGGCCGTTGTTGCGCACCGCATTGCCGAGCGAGTTCTTCTTGAAGGCCTTGAACGAGCTCGAGCCGAACGAGCCCTGCTGGTTCAGGCTGCGTGCGACCGAGGAGCCGAGCTTCTGGCCCCCCGACTGGAAGTTGCCGATCCGGCCGCTGATTCCTTTGAACCCCTTGCCGCCCGCCTGGGTCGTGCCCACCGAGGTGATTCCCACGAGCAAGGTCGCCAGGGCCAGCGTGTAGTTGATGCGAGTCGTCATGATCCGTCTCCTGAGCTTGGGCGTTGTGTTGTTGCTTGCCACTACATGCCCAAGCGCCGAAACAGAGCGGGTGTTACAGAAAATTTTTGCGGGACCGTCGTCGGGCGCATCCCGATCAACGCAAGTTCTTGTTTTCGCAACACTTGCGGCGGCAAGAACTGCGTGGCAGGCTTCCTGTTCCGGCAGCGGCGGCCCGGTAGAATCCCCCCTATGGCACCCCGACGAGCGATCGAGCGTGAGTTTGGTGTCCCCTTCCCCGGGGAGATCCAGCCCCCCGAGCATTGGACGCAAACGGCCCTGAAGCGGCTCCCGGCCGAGGAGCCAGCGGATTGGAACGCCATCTTTGGTCGTGCGGCGCCGCTGGTCCTCGACTTGGGATGCGGCAACGGCCGGTACCTGATCGGCAGCGCCCTCTGGCGGCCCGACCGTAATCACCTTGGCATCGACGTGCTGCCGGTCGTGATCCGCTACGCCACCCGACGAGCCAACCAGCGCGCGTTAGCGAACATTCGCTTTGGCGTCTGTGATGCGGACTCGTTTCTCACGCGATTCGTCGCACCCGGCAGCGTACAAGAGATTCATCTCTACCATCCGCAGCCTTATCACGACGAAGCCGAAGCCGACCAACGGCTCGTCACACCGCGGTTCCTGGCCAGGGTCCATCGAGCGCTCGCGCCCGAAGGTGAGCTCTACTTGCAGACCGACCATCCCGGTTACGGGCAGTACATGCTCGAAACGGCGCGCGAGTTCTTCGAATTTCAGCAGCGCGCCGATAAGTGGCCCGACGCCCCCAAGGGGCGGACGCGGCGCGAGATCATCGCGCTGCGGCGCGGACTGGAGATCTTCCGCGGCGTGGGACGTCCCCGGCCCGGGCTCGACGAGGCGGCGCTCGAGGAACTTTGTGCGAGGCTCCCGCCGCCGCGGTTCGCGCTGGACCGCCGGGTCGCCGAGCTGGATCGCTGGGAGTAGGCGAGCGGACACGAGTGATGCGGCCGGCGCCTTGTCGGAACCCTCGCCCGCTACGATTTGGGGAGCAGATCGTCGAGCTTGCCCCCCTCTTTCAGATAGTGGTAGAGCGAGATCGCGGCTGTCTGCCCCTGGGCGATCACGGGGGGCACGGTATCCCGGTACCAGGCGACGTAGTCCTTGTACTGGGCCGGCAAAGCTTCCCACCAGCCGCGCACAACCTCCCCCTTGAGATCCTGGGGGGGAATGAAGCCCGGGAAGTTCCCTTGCGGGTGCCAATGCGCCGGGTTCTCGACGTTCTTCCACTGCGTGTTGGCGCAGCAGATGTCCCAATCGGCGAACTCCTCGGTGCCGCGAAACGGCGCCGATTCGATGTACACGCGCGTCTTGAGCGACTTCAGCAGCTGCCCCAGCTCGTACACGTATTGCCCTTCATGCGACCGGCACGAGCTGTCGATCGCGATATCGCAATTGGCGGCCAGGAACGGCAACAGCGCCACGCGCACCCGATCGAGAAAGAGGTGCTTCTGCGTGAAAGCGACCCCCTCGAACTCGGGCGCCCCCTGCATCGACCCGAGATAGGCCACGACCTGGATGCCCTGGTCGGTGAGGGGCCGGATCGCCTCGTCGAACCCCATCGAGAGCCAGCGTAAATTCCGGTTCAGCCGGGCTTCGGACCACTGGTCGAAGCGTATGTTCGTGGGTCCGACCGGCGGGAAGTTGCGCATCTCGCCGCTGGTTCCCATGGGGGTGTGCAGCCAGAAGCGGCGGATCCCCAGCGCGATCTGCGGCTTCAGGAACTTGTCGACGAAGCCGCGCCAACCCAGTTGCGGCGTGATGTACAGGGTGCAGCGGACCCGTTTGTCGGAGCCTGACCCCATCCCGAACCAACTGAAGATCTTGTCGTACTTCGCGTCCATGGGGCCTTTCTGCGCTGCCGGGGTCCAGCAGGCTACCCCGACGCATGGGGGCTGCCAGCCCCGGCTTTCGCGGCGCCTCGTACTCCGTCTATCATGCCGATATGGCTCAATCTGTCTACGACTTCGACGTGGTGGTGGTTGGCGCGGGACATGCCGGAACCGAAGCGGCCCTGGCCGCCGCGCGCCTCGGAGCCCATGTCGCGCTACTGACAATCAGCTGCGACACCGTGGGACAAATGAGCTGCAACCCGGCCATCGGGGGAGTCGCGAAAGGGCAGATTGTCCGCGAGATTGACGCCCTCGGGGGGGTGATGGGCGAGGCGATTGACGCCACCGGGATCCAGTTCCGGCTGCTCAACCGCCGCAAGGGGCCCGCCATGCACAGCCCCCGCGCCCAAGCCGACAAGAAGGCGTATCAACACGAGATCAAGCGGCGCGTCGAAGAGCAGCCCAATCTCTCGCTCCGGCAAGAAACCGTCGAGGACATCCTCTGCGAGGCAGCCTCCGATCCGCGCGGCGACGGATTGACGGGCCAGCGCGTGACCGGCATTCGCGTGCGGGGAGACGCGATCTATCGTGCCCGCGCCGTGATCCTCACGACCGGCACGTTCCTGCAGGCGCTGATGCACACGGGCGAGAGCCAGACCCCCGGCGGTCGCGCCGGCGAGGGGACCACGGCCGGCATCAGCGGCGCGCTGGGCCGCCTCGGGTTCGAGCTCGCGCGTTTCAAGACCGGCACGCCTCCGCGGCTCAACGGCCGGACGATCGATTACAGCCGGTGCGAGCTGCAGCCGGGAGACGACGAGCCGGTCCCCTTCTCGTTTCTCACCGAGCGGATCGCCGCGCCGCAAGTCCCCTGCTGGATCACTTACACCAACGACGAGGTCCACGCGCTAATCCGCGCCAATCTCGACCGCGCCCCGATGTACAGCGGCCAGATCCGTTCGGCCGGCCCGCGCTACTGTCCTTCGATCGAAGACAAGGTCGTGCGGTTCGCCGACAAGACGCAGCACCAGTTGTTTCTCGAGCCCGAGGGACGGCGCACGCAGGAAGTCTACGTCAACGGCATCTCGACCAGCCTGCCGCGCGACGTGCAGGATGCCCTCCTCAAGCGGATCCCCGGGCTCGAGCGCGCCGAGATCATGCGCTACGGCTACGCCGTCGAGTACGATTACGCCCCGCCCGAGCAATTGCAGCCGACGCTCGAAACCAAGCGCGTGGCCGGGCTGTACTTTGCCGGTCAGATCAACGGCACCACCGGTTATGAAGAGGCGGCAGCGCAAGGGCTCATGGCCGGTCTGAACGCCGCGCTCGCGGTACGCGGCAGCGAACCGTTGGTGCTGTCGCGCGACCAGGCGTATATCGGCGTGCTGATCGACGATCTGGTGACGCGCGGGGTGGACGAGCCCTATCGCATGTTCACCAGTCGGGCCGAGTATCGGTTGCTGCTCCGGCACGACAATGCCGACCGCCGGCTGACGCCGCTGGCCCAGCGCGTGGGGGCCGTCTCGGGGCCCCGCTGGGAGCGTTTCGCCGCCAAGGAAGCCGCGATCGCACGGGTCCGCCAGCTGCTGGAAACGACTCCCTGGGAAGGGGCTCATCTCGACAAATTCCTCCGCCGCACCGAGACCGAGTGGGCCGAGGTCGTGGCCCGCTTGCCCGAGTTGGCAGCCGTTCCGCAGGAGGTCTGGCAGCAGGTCGTTTGGGACCTGAAGTACGCAGGCTACGTCGTCCGCCAGGAGCAGAATGTCCAGCGGCAACAGCGGTTGATGGCGAAGGCGATTCCGCCCGGGTTCAACTTCGACCGGGTGCGCCAGCTACGGAGCGAAGCCCGCGAAAAGCTCAGCAAAGTCCGCCCGGTGAGCCTGTCGCAGGCGAGCCGTATCAGCGGGATTACGCCGGCGGACCTGGCGCTGCTAATGGTTCACCTCGAAGGTAAACGATAGCCAGGCCAACAGTTGCAGCGCGGCGGCGGGGGTGGATCCGCCCCTTTGCAGGGCCGGCGTGTCGACTGCCCACGGAGCCCAGCGATCCATAACGACGAAAACCCCTACGGTTTCTGTATTTAGAAGCATTCGTGCCAGTCTGTACCGAGCCGGGTCATGCTGCCGCGAAAACTGGAAGACGGGCCAGATCGATTGACGCAAGATGTTCCCAGTAAAGACTTTGTGTGCAAAATACTCGTATTGACTCGATCTGGAAGCTAGTTATAATTGGCACCGATGGCAACTTCGGCAATTCTGGCAGAACCGGATAAGATTGCCGAATACGGAAACGCCAGAGTGTGAAGGCTTTACGGGGCTCTCGGCTGAGTCCCGCGAGGGCGTATTCCGGTATGGAGGAGCACGTGAGTCTGGGGCCGCGGGAGTTCGTCGCGGGACCCAAAACCCAACCGCAAATCTGAACCGGTACGGACGATAGCAGCACGGACGAATGTAGCACGGACGACCAGGAGCTTCCGGCACTCTTGTGGAGAGAGGTGAGCCGGGGGTTCCGCTGATGCTTAACCTTTCCATCGGCTACGGAGAGGGGTGGTTAGGAAACTATGAAAACAGTATTCACGACCGGCGAGGCGGCCAAGATTTGTAAGGTCAGTCAGCAAACGATCATTCGTTGCTTCGATTCGGGACAACTCAAGGGATTTCGAGTTCCCGGTAGCCGCTTCCGCCGAATTCCGCGCGACCAGCTCTTCCTGTTCATGCGCGACAACGGCATTCCGACCGATGCCCTCGAGAGCGGCAAGCGCAAGATCTTGATCGTTGACGACGACGAGGAGCTCGTGGAGTTGATCGTCGACGTCTTGCAGCGCGACGGCCGCTTCGAGGTCCGGAGCGTCAACAACGGGTTCGACGCCGGCATGATGGTCAAGGACTACCATCCCGACTTGATCGTGCTCGATGTGATGCTGCCCGACATCAATGGCAAGGAAGTTTGCCAGCGGGTCCGCAGCGACAAGACCATGGACGACGTGCGGATCATCTGCATCTCGGGCATGGTCGAAGACGACAAGATCGAAGAGCTCAAGGCCGCGGGCGCCAACGATTTCGTGCACAAGCCGTTCGAAATCGAAGCGCTGATCGAGCGGATCTGCCAGCTCCTGGACGTCGAGACCGCGACCGCGCGATAACGCCGGTCCGCCGTGCCGCTTGCGTGCTCGGCGGTGGCGCCCTGGGGAGCCGCTCGGGTTCGCCAGCGCGCTGAGAGCGTGAACGATGAGCGAAGCCGCAGAACCGAGTGCGCCCCCCGCCGATCTCGAGGCTGCCAAGCTGGCCGCGCTCGCCGAGTTTGCGGCGGGCGCGGGGCACGAGATCAATAACCCGGTGGCCGTCATCTCGGGGCGCGCGCAACTGCTGCTCGCCGGCGAGACCGATCCCGAGCGCCGCCGCGAGCTGGTGACCATCCACCGGCAAGCGCTGCGGATCCGCGAGATGATCTCGGATCTGATGCACTTCGCCCGCCCGGCCCGTCCGCGGTTCGACCTGGTCGACCTGCGCGAGGTGCTCGCGGGCTTGCTGGAACGTCAAGCGGCGCGGGCGCGCGCAGCCCGCGTCGAATTGGCCTGGCAACCGCCCTCCGACCCGTTGCTCGTGCAGGCCGATCGCAACCAACTGGCGATCGCCCTGGCGGCTGTGGTCGAGAACGCGCTCGACGCCCTGGAAGCGCACCCCCCCGCAGATACGGCAGGGCGTGTGACTCTGACGAGCGCGGCTGCGATCGATCCCGGGACGGGCGCCCGCTCGGTGCGGATCGATGTCACCGACAATGGTCCCGGCTTCGGTCCCGATATCCGCCGACACCTGTTCGATCCCTACTTCTCGGGCCGCTCGGCGGGGCGCGGGATCGGCCTGGGCTTGTCCAAGTGTTGGCGGATCGTCGAACTCCACGGCGGCGTGCTGGAAGTCGCCAGCGAAGAGGGGAAGGGAGCTACCCTGAGCTTGATCCTGCCCGCCAGCGAATCGCCGGCTCCGGCGGGACCAGACTAGTCATGCCGGGGTGCCACTGGCTCCGCCAGTGTTTTCTCGCGATTAGCACTGCCCCCCTGCCGCATTCACGCGGTCGCTGCGATCCGCGGATAGAATACCAGCGGAAGCGAGGATTCTTGCATGCAAATCTGGGTCGATGCCGACGCCTGTCCCTGGGAGATCAAGCAGCGGCTCTACCGCGCGGCCCCGCGGCGCGAAGTCCGCGAGACGCTGGTGGCCAACCAGTCGGTGTCGGTCCCGCGCTCCGAGTTCATCGCGACCGAACTGGTCGGGGTCGGCATGAATGTCGCCGATCGCCGGATCGTCGAACTGACCGAGCCCGGCGACCTGGTGATCACGGCCGATATTCCCCTGGCCGCCGACGTGGTGGCCAAAGGGGCGCACGCGCTCAATCCGCGCGGCGAGCTGTACACCGACGGCAACGTCGGGGAGCGGCTCGCGATGCGAAACCTGTTCGACGAGATGCGCGGCGGCGGGCAAACGGTCCGCGGCCCAGCGGGATTCTCAGCTCGCGATCGCCAGGAATTCGCCGATCAGCTCGACCGTTGGTTGTCGGCCGCCTTAAAGAAAAGCGGTGAACGACGAACGGCCCTCGGTTGAAGTACGACCTTAGGTCAGTCCGCGCCGCTGCAATTCGGCGACGACCGTGTCGACGATGCGGCCCAGATCTCTCGCAGCTCCCCCGGGCGCGCCGGCCGGCCGGGCGCTCGGCGGACAACCGCCGAGCGGCTCGTCGGTAAAGCCCTCGTCGGCCAGCAGGCACTGCAGGCGATCGCGCACCACGGCCAGGTCGAGTCGCTGCGACTCGGCCAACGGTTGGCGCCCGATGCCGGGCTGGAACCCGCGCAGCTCGAGCGCCGCGCGGAAACCTTCCGGAAAATCGGCCGTGTACATCATCGCGTCGAACAGCGCCAGCAGCCGGTATTGCAGGTCGCGGGCTTCGTCGATTCGATAGGCCATCGTCAAGTCGTACAGTTTGCGCGTAATCTCGGGCACGATCCCGCTCGTGGCGTTCGTCCCGCCGTCGCAGCCGATCAACAGCATCGGCATGAGCGCCGCGTCCCAGCCCGTCAGGAAGCTGAACTCGGGCCGATTCGGCCGCACGGCGGCGATCATCCGAATCATGTTGGGCAAGTCGCCCGACGAATCCTTGATGGCGACGACGCGCTCGCACTCTTCGCTCAGCCGGCGAATCGTCGGCAGATCGATCGGCGAGGCGAACATCGGAATGTTGTAGAGGGTGATGTCGATGGGCGAGTTGTCGGCGATCTCTTTGAAATACGCATAGACCGCGGGGGGACTCAGCTTGTAGTAGAACGGCGAGACGATCGCGACGGCGCGCACGCCAAGGGAATGGTAATACTCGCAGGCCGCGATCGTCTCGCGGACATTGGCCTCGGCCGCGCCGGCCAGGATCGGCACCCGGCCGCGCGCCTGATCGGCCATGATGGCAATCGTCCGCCGCCGCTCGGCGGGCGTGAAGCGCGTGAACTCGCCGGTGGATCCGTTCGGATACAGCCCATGCACGCCGTGGTCGATCAGCCAGTCGGTGTAGCGACGCAGCTCGGGCTCGTTGATCTCGCCCCGCGCGTCGAGCGGCACAATGTTGGGGGTAAAGATTCCGGCAAGTCGCTGCAGAGCGGGCATGAGACCTTCCGTCGAGAACAGGTGAGTACGGGGCGGGCGGGTGCGCGGCCAACCCTGACAGCGGTCGCCGCGAGCGGGATTTCAGCAGCCGGGAGGGGCGTGCAAGCGTTCCCTGGCACTCGCAAACCATCCCGGGGACATTACAGTAGCATAGCTTTCGCCTCTGGTGATTGGACTGCGGATTTTTTGCCCCGAGAAGCGTCTTCGTGAGCAAAACACGGCC
>JAEUIK010000299.1 GCA_016793185.1 Planctomycetaceae bacterium
AAGCGGTTGTCGACGGCAAAACTGTGAAGAAGACCTGGCATCAGGTTCCCGAACTCAATGAGCTGATGCTCTCGGTGCGGAATCAGGGTCGTCTGGTCGCCTACACCCGCCCCGCGGCCGATCGCACCAGCGCTGCGACCACCGCCAACCTGGCGCACTATCAGCATTACGAGGCGCAGGACCGCTTGGCCGCGCAAACCGCCGCGACTCCGACCTGGCAAGCCGCGCCGGGCGCCAATCCGGCCCCCACGCTGCCGAGCTACGCCGCGACGCCGCAGGCCGCTGGCGCTCCGCCCGTTGTTCCGTACTATCCTGAATCGCCCGCGATGAATCCGGCGCCGACCGGGGTGCTGACCGCGGCCAACACGCCCTCCTCGGCCGCGACGGCGGGCAATGTCTCGCCCGCCGTAGGCTGGCAGGCTCCGCCGACTTTGCCGCGTGAGGATTCGGTCCCCTGGCGGGCCGGCTCGCGTCCCGCGCCGACCATGCCCGAGCTGCAGCCGCCCGGAACCTATCCGGCTACGCCGCACGGTCCGGCCGCCACCCCCAACGTCGCCAGCCAGCCGGTCTATCCGACCACGCCCTATTAACCGGCGGGCACAACACGATCGAAATTGTCTCCGGCGGTGTGAGCTTCGTTCACACCGCCGGATTTTTTTGCGCCAGCCTCGGCTAACCCGCGATCTCGCGATCCACTGCGGCCGCAACCCGGCGCGACCGCGCCATGATGTCGGCGAACTGCTGGCAGTTGAGCGTCTGATAGCCGTCGCTCATGGCTTTTTCGGGATCGGGATGCACCTCGAGGATCAAGCCGTCGGCGCCGGCCGCGACCGAGGCCAGCGTCATGTCGGCCACCAGGTAGGTGTGTCCGGTGCCGTGGCTCGGATCGACGACCACTGGCAGGTGCGTCTTGGAGTGCAGGTAGGGAACCGTCGCCAGCGGCAGCGTGAACCGCGTGTGCGCCTCGAATGTGCGAATCCCGCGCTCGCAGAGCATGACGTTCGGATTGCCGGCGTCGAGAATGTACTCGGCCGCCAGCAGCAGTTCCTCGATCGTCGCGCTGGGGCCGCGCTTGAGCAGCACGGCCACCCCCGACTTACCGGCCGCTTCGAGCAGGCGGTAGTTCTGCATGTTGCGGGCGCCGATTTGGAGCACGTCGGCGTACTTGGCAACCAAGTCGACGTCCTCGCTCGCCACGACTTCGGTCACGACGGCCAGACCGGTCGCCTCGCGCGCCCGCTTGAGCAGCTCGAGCCCCTGCTCCTTTAAGCCTTGGAAGCTGTAGGGGCTGGTGCGGGGCTTGTAGGCGCCGCCGCGGAGTGCCGTGGCCCCCGCCTGCTTCACGGCGTGGGCCGTGGCCAGGATCTGCTCTTCGTTCTCGACCGAGCAAGGGCCGGCGATCACGCCGATCGACTTACCGCCCACCGACAGGCTGCCGGCGCGGACCACCGTGCGCTCCGCTTTGACTTCGCTCGAGGCCACCTTGTAGGGAGCCAGAATCGGCACGACCTGGGCCACGCCGGGACCGCTCTCGAGCGATTCCTTGAACTCGGGTCGTTTGCTGCCGATGGCGGCGATCACGGTCCGCTCGGCGCCGACGATCACGTGGGCGCGAAGGCCCAGTCCTTCCACGCGTTCGACCATGTGTTGAATCTCCGCCCCGGTGGCACCGGGCTTCATGACGACGATCACGGCAAGGCTCCTCGACTGGATGTGTGTGGTAGAGAACCGGAAGTTGCGAAGGGCGTTAACGCACTGACTGCACGAACACTGCCGGCAGCAACCCAGCTGCTTGCAGCAACAAAAAAAGCCCCGCCAGCCGGTCGGCTGCGGGGCTTGGGAGTGCTTCGATTCTGGCGACTGCGACTAGAAACGACCTCCGGCCCCGTTGGTAAACGGGCTAAAAAAGTAAAACCAGAAGTACGCAGCCGTCGGTCGCATGGGGCCATTGTGCGCACCCTCTGGGGGAAGTTCAAGCGGAAAACCGGCCGCATTTCGGCGGTTCGAGCCCGGCTGGGGAGTCGGACTTGCCGCGGCCGATTACTGGAGCCGACCTCAGTGACTCAAAGTGAGCATTTTTGTCGTTGAACTGGTGTTGGCGCAAGAAAAAGGACCTCGTATGTCAGCGGTGCTCAGAATCACCCAATCCGCCGACAAGGAGGTCCGCGGTGTTTGTAGCTCGCATCCCTCGTTTTGTGC
>JAEUIK010000455.1 GCA_016793185.1 Planctomycetaceae bacterium
CCCTCCAGGACGACGCCTTGGCCTTCGAGCACGTAGACTTCGTGCTCGTAGGGATGCTGGTGGCGCGGGGTGAATCCCCCCGGCTCGACCTCGAACTGCCGCATCGCGAAGTTCGGCGCCTGGTCGCGCGCGCCGACCAACCAGCGCACGGTGCATCCCTGGGCTCCCGGCATGACGACGGGTTCGGCCGGCGTTTCGGCGAAGTGGCGGACGCTCATGGTCGATTCTCGCTTTCCCTGGGGGGCGTTTCCGTACGTCCGGCAGCGGCGGGACGTTCTGCAGCGGGCCCCTGTTCCGGGTTGCGACCCGCGGCACGCTGGTCCCAGTACATGACGCCGACCGTGGCAATCGCCAGCACGAGCAGTTCGCCGGTCAGCAACTTGCCACCGTGATCGTCGAGAAACACGAGCAACCGCTGGCCGGATGAGGGCCCCTCGACGATGCGGCCGTTCTTCACGGCGGTGAAGGCCATCACGCCGTAGGCGCAGGCGCTGACCGCGAACAATATGCCCGCCACCAGCAGCAAGGCGTAGAACGGATTGAAAGGCTGCTTGGTCTTGGCCACGCTGATCTTGCCTCTGCCGCCGGCGGCGAGCCGGCGCACGAAAAAACCTCGAGGCGACGGCTCCCAGCGCCACTGGAGTCCCCATGGGACCCAATCAACCGTCCTCCCCGAGGTCTGGCGATCCGCAGCGTTTGCTACCGCGGGCCAATTCAACTTTATCCAACGCTGTTAAAGCAAGCAAGGCTTCGTTGCCAGTTGAGCCGCTGCGCGGCGGAACTGCTCGGCGCGATCCGCATAGTCGCGGAACTGATCGTAGCTCGCGCAGGCCGGCGACAACAGGATCACATCGCCCGGCCGAGATTGACTCCAGCACCAACCGAGCGCCTCGCGCAGCGTCGGCACGCGCGTTGACCCGCAAGGCGTCGGGAGACGTTCGAGTGCGGCCTGCAGCCGATCGCCGACCGCCCCGTAAAAGGCCACGCCCGACGCCCGGGCGGCGATCGCTCGGACGAGCTCGTCGAAATCCGCCCCTTTGTCGTAACCGCCGGCCAACAGCCAGATCGGTCGGTCAAACGCCTGCAACGCCGCGCGCGTCGATTCGGGCGTGGTGGCGAGGGAGTCGTTATAGAATTCCCGTCCTCCGATTTCGCCGATCCGTTCGAGGCGGTGCGGCAGCCCGGCGAAGCGCTGCAGTCCCGTCTCAATTGCCGCACCGTCGGCACCCCAGGCCTCTGCCGCGGCCGCGGCAAGGCTGGCGTTCTCGCGCTGATGCTGGCCGGCAATGGCCAGCGACGGGATTTTCGTCGCGGGGCAGGCAGGCTGGAGTTGCCCCCGGACCTCGTGCCGCCAGGTCGCGACCACGGGATCGGCCACGTTGAGCACCGCGAAGCTGTCGGCCGGCTGCAGCCGCAGCAATTGCTGCTTGGCCGCGCAGTAGGCGGCGAACGTCCCATGCCAGTCGAGGTGATTGGGAACGCAGTTCGTGATGACCGCCAGATCGATGCCCCGGCCCGTGGGCCGCAATCGCTGGAGCTGAAAGCTGCTCAGCTCGAGCACCACCGCGTCGTCGGGCCGCATGCGATCGAGCGCGCCGAGCAGGCTGCGCCCGATATTGCCCCCGAGCCAGACTCGCCGGCCCGCCGCTTCGAGGATTGAAGCGAGCATGGCGGCCGTCGACGATTTGCCGTTGGAACCGGTGACGGCGGCCACCCGCGCGGGCGCGCGTGCGAGAAAAAGCTCGATTTCGGTCGTGAGCTCGCTGCCTGCCGCGGCGGCCGCCACCAGCCAGGGATCGTCGGGCCGGACGGCCGGATTGACGACGATCAGCTCAGCATCGCGAAACGCGCGCTCTGCGTGGCCCCCCAAGTGCCAGGTAATGCCAGGACAATCGTCGAGTTCCGAGAGCGATTCGGAGAGCAGGTCAGCGGAAAGCCGGTCGGTAACGGTGACGCGCGCCCCTTGTGCCGCGAGAAAGCGGACCGCTCCGACGCCGCCGCCGTGGCGACCGAGCCCCATCACCGTGACACGCCGTCCCGCCAAATCCATGGTCAACATCCATCCGTGGTTGCCGTCTCAGCATAGCGTTCCCCGGCGAATCGCGTCGATGGGAAGTCGGCCGGACAGCCCGGTACAGCAAGCACGAGTTCCCGCACGGACCAGCCGCGATGGCCGCGGCGCCGCGAGCCGGGCCGCTACAGGAGATCCCGCCGGACGGGTAGAATGAATCGCTGCGCCACGCGGCACTTTCGCCGCCAGGAGTGCAGGGCGGGCAACCGGAGCGGCCTGGGGAATGACGACGGGTTTCATCACGCTACGCGGCGTTGAGGTCCATAACCTCAAGTCGGTCGATCTCGATCTCCCGCGGCGCCAGCTGATTGTCCTGTGCGGCGTTTCTGGCAGCGGCAAGAGCAGCCTCGCGTTCGACACGCTGTATGCCGAGGGTCAGCGTCGCTACATCGAGAGTTTTTCGACCTACACGCGGCAATTCCTCGAACGGCTGGAAAAGCCGGCCGCCGAGCGCATAGAGGGGTTGCCGCCGGCCGTGGCGGTCGAGCACGTCGAGCCCTCGCGCTCGAGTCGCACCACGATCGGCACCATCACCGAAACCAACGACTACCTCCGGCTGGTCTTTGCCAAGATCGGCCAGATCTTTTGTCCGCATTGCGGCGCGCCCATTCGCCGGGAAACCTCGCAAAGCGTGGCGGAACGCGTGCAGACGCGCGCTCCCGGGACAAAGTTTCTCGTCGCCTATCCGCTGGCGTGGGCCACGGATCTCTCCGCCCAGAGCTTGTCCACGGAGCTCCGCGAGGCAGGTTTTGTGCGGGTCATCGCGGCGGGCCGGACCTATCGGCTGGACGATCCGGCCGGAACCGCAGGTCTACAGGAACTGGACGAATCGCGGCAGGGGGCCTTTGAACTGGGCAAACCCTCCCCGGGGCCGAACGGGGCCGAGCCCCTCCAGGTGGATGTGGTGGTCGACCGGCTCGCGGTCCAGGCGACGACCAACGAGCGGTTGCGCGACTCGCTCGAAACCGCCTTCGGGCGGGGCAACGGCACGTCGACGATTTACCTTGCGGCCGACGCATCCGCCGCAACGTGGGGC
>JAEUIK010000344.1 GCA_016793185.1 Planctomycetaceae bacterium
CTTCAAACCCTACAAGAATTAGCCCAATCTGGGTTCGTCTAACGTGAGTTCGCACGTTGCGATCCCCTTCGAAAGGCCCGAGCCATGTACCGTTTGGTTTTCTGCTGTCTGATTGCTCTACTCGCCGGAACTGCCCGACAAGCCGCGGCCCACGGCATTCCCGTCATCATCTCGGCGGATGCCAACCAACAGATTCACACAGACAGCCTGGTCTATAGCAATGGCGTCTTTCAATTGCTCGGGGGCGTGCTGCTGACGACCGATCTGCCAGGCTATTCCGTGGTCAACTCGAAGCAGGGAATTTCCTTCGGCACGACGCTCCGCTTGAACGTGGTCGATCAGCTCCTCTGGTGGCAGAACGGAAAGGTCCGGCTCGACAGCGCGCAGACGCTCAACCTGATCAATCCCGAGGGAGATTCGATCTCGGTCTCCAAAGACACGGTGTTCCACGGGGGCTTCCCGATCGAATTCTACGACAGCACGCCGGGTTGGCACGAGCATGTCGACTATACGTTTGCCTCCCCCTCGGCCCCGGTCGGCGCTTACGGGTTGCTCATGCAGGTCACAGCGGCGGGTTACCAGAAGTCAGCGAATTTTCTGCTGGTGTTCAACAACGGCCTGGCGGCGGGACAATTGGCAACTGCGGTGTCCGACCTCTCCAAGGCCGAATTTCAAGAGCCCGGCGACGCGAACAGCGACGGGATCGTCGACGGCGCCGACTATACGATCTGGGCCGATCACTATCTGCAGACCGTCACCTGGCGTTACGGCAACTTCAACTTCGATGGCATCGTCGATGGCGCCGACTACACGGTCTGGGCCGACAACTACGCACCCGCGTCGCTGGCCGCGGCCGCCGTGCCCGAGCCGGCGACGCTCGTCTCGGCGTTGGTGGGCGCCGGTCTGCTGGCCGTGGCTGCCTCTCGGCGACGGCGCCCCCCCACGCCCTAGCATGCTCCGCGGATTGAGCGGTCGCCGACGCGCACGCCGGCCACTTGCACAACTCTTTGCGTCACCGCATCATAAGGGGCCGATTGGACCCTGCGCGAATGACGCTCCGGCCTGCTGGCTGGCCCGGCGTCGGCCCGCCGTGCGACGACCTCTTCCTGGAAAGACCCTATGTCCCCCGGGACAAAGCCCGAATCTCCCGAAACCGCCCGCAAGCGCATCCGCGAGCTCGAAGTGATGGTGGCCGACGTGATCGTCGAAACCCACGACACGAGCACGCTCGTCTTTTTCACCGGCAACGACAAGCTCGACTACCTGCCGGGACACTTCTTGACGATCGACCCGCACCAGTTCAAGGCGCTGGACCGCTTCACCCGGTACCTCGAGGACATGAAGGGGAAGCGCGAGCCGCCCCGCGCCTACTCGATGTGCTCGGCGCCGCACGAGAAGTACCTGGCGGTCACGGTCAAGGAAGAGGACTACGTGTCGGGCTTGACCAAGTACCCGCCGCTCTTGTCGCCGCTGCTGGTCCGGCGCGTCAGTCGCGGACAGCGGATGACGATCACCGGCTTCACC